>DATAXC010000109.1:0-6561 GCA_036266895.1 Gammaproteobacteria bacterium | reverse complement strand
TATAAAGTAAAGCGGACTATTATTTACTTAAAAAAATAGAGTAGGCTCTAAACAGGATAAAGAGGACATTTAAGGTCTTAACATGAAAAAAATTCTAATTATTGGTGGTGGATTTGCTGGTGTCTGGAGCGCGCTTAGTGCTGTGCGGCTGCGTCGCATACACAATAAAGAAAGTGAGATTGAAATTACTTTGCTTAATAAAGACGATTATCATGGCATGCGTCCTCGCTATTATGAGGAGGATTTAAGTGAGGTAAGAGTTCCGCTGGAGAAAATTTTAACGCCAATAGGTGTAAAGTATAAGCTTGGCGAAGTTATTCAGATTGATCCTAATCAACAAAAAATTCACCTGGAAAATGCATCCTCAGAGTTAGAAACGCTTGAGTATGACCGTCTGATATTGGCAGCTGGTAGCCATCTTTACTCTCCACCCATCCCGGGTCTAAGCACGTATGGCTTTAATGTTGATACTTATGCTGCTGCCGAACACCTGGCAAATCATTTAAGCTCTCTATCGCACAAGCCAGAAAAAGGACGGTATACGATTGTCGTGGTAGGTGATGGTTTTACTGGTGTAGAGGCAGCTACTGACTTAATTGATCGATTAAGAAAAATCGCACCAAATAAAGAAGTCGCAAGAGTAATCGTCGTGGATCACAGTGAAATTGCCAGTACGCTTGGATCTGAACCCCAGCAAGTTATTCATAAAGCATTTCAAGATTTAAAAATTGGGACTAAAACGAATGTGCATGTTAGTAAAATAGAACAAGATCATATTGAATTAGATTCAGGTGAATTGATTGATACGCAAACGGTAGTTTGGACTGCTGGGATGCGAGCAAGTGCTTTAACTAAAGAGTTTTCAGTTGAACTGGATAGATTTGGACGATTGCCGGTTGATTCATTTTTGCAAATTAAAGGTATAAAACATTGTTTTGCAGCAGGAGATGTAGCAGCCGCGATGACTGATGAAACACATTGCGCGTTACTTTCTTGCCAACATGCTATGCCGCAAGGCAGGGTTGCAGGACATAATGCCGTAGCTGATTTATTAAATGAATCATTAGTTGCTTATGAACAAAGAAAATTTGTAGTTAGTATTGATTTAGGTTCTTGGGGTGCACTCTATGCAGAAGGTTGGGATCAGCACGTATTGGAGCAAGGTGAAGCTGCAAAAAAGATAAAAATCTGGATTAACCATGAACGCATTTACCCTCCGGTAGATGGTAATATGGAGACTCTGCTTGAAGTGGCAGCGCCTGTATTTCGGGAGATACAGACCAATAAAATTTAAGAGATATTTATGGGAAAAAATATTGCTGTTATTGGCGCGGGTATTGCAGGGTTAACCGCTGCTTATTATTTGAAAAAATTTGGATACACCGTTACTGTGTACGAAGCCAGCAATCGTGTTGGTGGTAGAATGACAACCGATAGAGTCAATAATTGTTTGATAGATAGAGGCGCGCAATTTCTATCACCTTATTATCCGACCCTGATACCATTAATCCAAGAACTAGGAATGGATACTGATCTCATTGAAGCAAGTCCTGACATGGGTATTGTGCGGGGACAAAAAGTTAGAAAAATATCTATTAATCGTTTTTTATCTCCTATTACCAGCGGCTATTTAGGTCCAAAAGAAGCTATTTCATTTTTAATCACTCTAAGTAGATGGAAGAATCAAATTCTTTCACTCCCCCTGGATGATTATTCTGCTTGGGCAGAATTTGATGATGAATATACTAATCACTTTATTACGCGTGAGTTTGGTGAAAGCATTCTTGAGTACATGATTGAACCGCAGATGCAAGGTTTTTATTATCAAACGCCTGAAGAAACTTCAAAAATACTTGGATTAATGTTGCTTAATTTTTTACTTAGAAAGGGGAATTTAAAATGTCTACGATATGGTATGGGGTCGTTACCAGGAAAACTTGCTTCGCTTCTCAATATTAAGTTGAACTGTCCTATCTCGTGTTTAATCGCTGATCCAACTGGTGGAATGATAATAGAGTCAGATAATGAGAAATTTCATGCTGAAAGAGTGGTTCTTGCAACGCCTGCTACAATCAGTAAGTCTCTTTTTTCAAAAGCTAATGATATTGAAAAAACACTATTACAAACACAATATAGTTCTACAATCAATATTGGTATTTTCACAGATAAAAATTGGAAATTGCCAAAACATGCGCAAGCTATTTATGGATTTTTAATTCCCCGACGTGAAAGAAAATTCATATCCGCTATTGGGATTGAATCGAATAAATATAAAAATAATATGAAAGAAGGTGAATTATTAAATGTCATGTTGGAAAGTCAACATGCTATAAAGCTATTCAATAAATCTGATGATGAAATTCTAAAAATAATTCTTCCAGAGCTCGAACAGTATTTTCCAAAATTATCGACATCAATCTGTTTCTCTCATTTTATACGTTGGCCAGAGGCAGAACCTGTTTCTGCTTTGGGTAGAAGTAAATGTATAAAAAAATATAAAGAAACGCTTGATTCTAAAGCTTCGATTATTCTTGCGGGTGATTATATGGGATTTCCTTATACTGATAGCGCAGCTTTTACTGGGAAATGGGCTGCTAATTTTATTAGAGAACCAGTTAACCAACGGGGTCAAGTGCCATAATGTAACAAGTTCAGATGAATAGTGATATTAAGATTACGAATTTAAATTGACATGTTATATTATGGCACTTGACCCCGTTTTTCAAGAAGCACTTGACCCTGTTTTTTTCGACAGTTAATCTGCCACAGCTAATGATTTTCCAAAACGTTCACACGGCGCCCATTTTCGGTTAATCATTTGTTGACGATTTTTATCATTAACGACATTGCGATTACCTAAATTTAAATCGGTTGCTTGGCACCACCGTAATATATAACGTCCTTGATAAAAAGTAATATGAACGGCATGTGTATAAATTTGCGCGTCTTCAATTGTATAGATTTTTCCAGGTGACGATCCAATTGGTACTCCTGGAGATTTTTGAGTGTAAACACGATAAAAAGTATTTTTCTTTGGATTCTTGTTGGTAATGAGTTTCATTTCGCCTGCAAAAGCAGTCACGGCTTTTTGTTCTACTATTTTAAATAGCTGATCAATGATTTTTTTATCAAAAGATGCTGTTGTTGGTACGGTAATTGATAAACGGTAGTAAGAAAAATCTTTATCTGATTGACCGAAGCTGGCGGAGGTTTCGTATGGGTTTTTTTCATCTTTAATATCGATATTTCGTAAGGATTCACCAGCATTAATTTGTGGAATCTCGACCTTAAACCCACCATATCCATGTTTATCACTGATCTGGTTATAGTAAACATTTTTTTCGATTTGACCGGAATAAGATGTAGCATAAGTTGTTGGTATTAAACAACAAAAAAATAATATGCCTATAATTTTTATTATGTGCAACATAGATGAAACCTCGCTTTATTCATAGTTAGTGCTAAATTATAGATGAAATTAAATTTTAGTGCAAACAATGAACATTTTTTAATGTCATTTTTAATATTATGAAATGCTATATTTTGTAGTATTTCATATAAAAATAATGTACTCTTCATCTTTTACTTGGAGAAATGCATGGGTATTGTAAAAATTTCAGATGATCTGCATGAGGCAGCTAAATTAATGGCTAAGGCGATGAGCCGTTCTATTAATTCTCAAAGCGAATATTGGATGCGCATAGGTAAATTGATTGAAGAAAATCCTTCTATTACCTATCCAGAAGTTCTTAAAATGTTAGTTAATCAAGCTGCTACGGGTGAATTCTATTATGTTAGTGAAGACGCTTGATCAAATAGAAAAGATGAGGGTGGCGGGACGTTTGGCGGCTTCCGTGCTCGAAATGATAACACCTTATGTTGTGCCTGGTATCAGCACAGGCGAGCTCGATCGATTATGTCAACAATATATCACGGATGATTTACATGCTGTTCCTTCAACCTTAAATCATCATGGCTTTCCTGGCTGTATTTGCACATCAATCAATCATGTTGTTTGCCATGGCATTCCTTCTGAGAAAAAAATTCTAAAAAAAGGTGATATTCTTAATATTGATGTTACCGTTCAAAAAGATGGATTTATTGACGATACAAGTAAAATGTTTCTTGTAGGTAAAGTAAAACCATATGCGGAGAAGCTGGTTGAAGTGACTAAAGAATGCCTATATAAAGCAATTCGTATTGTTCGGCCAGGCATTCGATTAGGTGATTTGGGACATGTGATTCAACAATATGATGCTTCAATAAAAGGGAGAAATAATGCAACATGAGTTTAATATTTTACGTTTAAAAGGGAAAGAGATATTTCCTTATATTTCTGATCTTGCGAAATTACGAATAGCAGTTTTTAAAGAATACCCGTATCTTTATCATGGAAATCTAGAGTATGAAAAAAATTATCTAAAGACCTATACTGCTTGTTCAGAAAGTATCATGATCTTGGTCATTGACAAACAGCGAATTGTCGGCGCTTCTACAGCTATTCCGCTTGAATTTGAAACCGAGGCGTGTATAAAACCATTTCTTGATTATCAAATGAAAATTCAAGATATATTTTATTTAGGTGAATCTGTGTTATTGCCTGATTATCGTGGTAAAAATATTTATCGCCGCTTTTTTCATGAACGAGAATCAGCAGCTATGGAGTATGGTAGCAAAATAGCTACATTTTGTGCAGTTGAACGTTCTCTTGACGATCCAAGACGCCCGCAAGGTTGGGTTTCCTTAGATAAAGTTTGGCAACATTTTAATTATAAAAAACATCCTACATTATGCGCTTATTACGAATGGAAAGAATTGGGTGAGGAAACTAAATCAGCCAAGTCATTAGTATTTTGGATTAAAAATTTGTGCACATATTGCTGAAACTAGGGCTAGGATAGATTATCATACTGATTCTGAACACGGATCTGACGGTATTAGCAACCTAGCTTAGCATTAATGTAAGTTTAATTATGGAGACGAGATACTATGAATAGCAAATTTAAATTGGCCGGATCAATCGAAATCAACAGACTTGGCTATGGCGCTATGCAATTAACCGGCCCAGGTGTTTTTGGTGATGCCACTGACCGTACAAACGCAATCAAAATACTGCAAACTGCGATTGCTGAAAGCATAAACTTCATTGATACAGCAGACTCTTACGGCCCACACACGAACGAAGTTTTAATTGCAGATGCACTTTTTCCTTATAAAAATCTGACGGTTGCAACGAAGGGCGGTTTCGAACGTTCAGGTCCAGGACAGTGGTTGGTGAATGGAAATCCTGACTATATTCGTGATGCAATAGACGGAAGCTTGAAGCGTTTACGTGTTGAAGCAATTGATCTTTGGCAGCTTCACCGCGTTGATTCTCGCTATCCGATAGAAGAAACGCTCGCACCCGTTGCAGCAGCTGTAAAAGCAGGAAAGATCAAGCATGTAGGGCTTTCAGAAGTCGACGTGAAACAAATTGAACATGCTCAAAAAATTGTACCGATCGTATCAGTACAGAATATGTATAACTTAGAAAATCGCCAGTGGGAAAGTGTTCTCGATTACACGAAATCTCGCGGCATAGCGTTCATCCCTTGGTTTCCTTTGGCGTCAGGTCCGAATGGATTTGGGAGTCATGTGCATGCGATTGCAAAAGCGCATAGCGCGAGTACTGCACAAATTGCACTCGCCTGGTTATTGCGGCATTCTGAAAATATTTTACTTATTCCAGGAACCAAGTCTATTCAGCATTTGCGTGATAACATTCGCGCTGTTGACATAACACTTACCGAAGAAGAGTTTAATACACTTTCAAAATTAGGCCCCAAATGAGTACACCATCCAATCATTTTTCGGATCAGTTAGGTCTAGTGAAAGCTGCACCTGCTGAATTGTGCAAGGAAAAGTCAGAGCATGAATACAAAGAATGATTTTGTTAAACTCTATAGCAAAGATGGTCATCACCTCGATGCTTTTTATTGTCCTGCCGAAAAAAACGATATTGGATTAATTGTAATTCACGAAATTTTTGGATTAACCCCTTTTATTCAACAGGTCTGCGAGTATTGGGCACACAATTGCTCCTGCACTGTATGATAGATATGAAAAAAATGTAGCTATACCATATGATGATGGCGGATATATAAAAGCATTAAATTATAAACAGAAAGTTTTAAATTGGGATAATCAACTTTTAGATATTGTTGCAGCAAAAAAATATTTACTCGAAACTGATGTTAAGAAAATAGGTATTATCGGCTTTAGCTGGTAAATTTATTTATCAATTGAGCATTTGATTTGCTTGTTTTATTTACTAATTGGGTATCGCCGGTAGTAACATCTGTTGGAATAAATGAGGAATTTGATGTTGGCGTTATTTCAATTGTCTGCACTGTATGCTCTTCAAGGGTGACCATTGAATGGTTGTCATTCATCACCGATAAGAACCCCCCTGTCATCACCTTAATGGACCCACCTAAAAGCGTCCAAAACACGCGTCAAACAAGTGCCATTTTTAGCTAATTTTTCACCTCTTTTCAACCATCAATTTTTTATCCTTTTTAT
>DATAXC010000012.1:0-5935 GCA_036266895.1 Gammaproteobacteria bacterium | reverse complement strand
CCACCTCTAGCAATTATTACAGAAACGCAATTATATGGTCAACGCGTCATGCAGCGGCGCTTACGCAAAAAAACACCGCAAGATACGGATGCATTAGTGCGCGATCTCAGTGAATTACAAATCGGTGATGCAGTCGTCCATCTTACTCATGGTGTTGGCCGTTATTGTGGTTTACAAACGTTAACCATCAGCGATCAAATTGCAGAATTTCTTTGTTTAGAATACCAAGGCGGTGACAAAGTGTATGTCCCCGTCGCTGCGTTACATTTAATTGCGCGCTATAGTGGTGCAGATCCAGAACATGCGCCAATTAACAAATTAGGCACTGATCAATGGCAAAAAGCCAAACGTAAAGCGGCAGAAAAAGTACGCGATGTCGCAGCCGAATTATTGGAATTATATGCCAAACGTGCCGCTCAACCCGGGCATGCGCATCAAGTCGTCAATGAACAATATCTGGCTTTTGCTGCACAATTTCCTTTTGAAGAAACCCCCGATCAATTGCAAGCGATTGAACAAGTATTTAATGATATGACTACCGATAAACCAATGGATCGCGTTGTCTGTGGTGATGTCGGCTTCGGTAAAACAGAAGTGGCTTTACGTGCTGCTTTTCTTGCCGTGCAAAATAATAAACAAGTCACTTTATTAGTACCCACTACGCTGCTGGCGCAGCAACATTTTCAAACTTTTCAAGATCGTTTTGCCGATTGGCCAGTCGTTGTAGAAATGTTATCGCGTTTCCGCACCGCAAAAGAACAAAAACAAATTTTAGAACGCTTGGCAACGGGCCGCATTGATATTTTGATCGCCACGCATAAGTTATTACAAAGCGATATTAAATTTAAAAATTTAGGCTTAGTGATTATTGATGAAGAACATCGTTTTGGTGTCAAACAAAAAGAAAAATTAAAAGCTTTACGTACCACGGTTGATATGCTGACGTTAACCGCCACACCGATTCCACGCACGTTAAACATGGCGCTCGCTGGTATTCGTGATTTATCGATTATTGCCACTGCGCCGTCACGACGTCTATCCGTTAAAACCTTTGTCCATGAATATCAAGAGGGCTTGACGCAAGAAGCAATTCAACGTGAAATTATGCGTGGCGGCCAAGTGTATTTCTTACATAATGAAGTAGCAAATATCCATAAAAAAGCCGAAGAAATTGCTGCACTGGTACCGGAAGCGCGAATTGGCATTGCACATGGTCAAATGCATGAGCGCGATTTAGAGCGTGCCATGTCTGAATTTTATCATCGACACCATAATGTATTGGTTTGTTCCACCATCATTGAAAGTGGTATTGATATTCCTACCGCGAATACGATTATTATTAATCGTGCGGATAAATTTGGCCTGGCACAATTACATCAATTACGTGGTCGTGTCGGCCGCTCACATCATCAAGCTTATGCTTATCTATTAACACCACCGCGACAACAAATGACGGCTAATGCAGTAAAACGTTTAGATGCAATTGCCTCATTGGCTGATTTAGGCATTGGTTTTACACTGGCTACTCATGATCTTGAAATCCGTGGTGCCGGTGAATTATTAGGCGAAGAGCAAAGCGGCGACATGCATGCGGTTGGCTTTACTTTATATATGGATTTGCTGACGCGCGCGGTAGAAGCATTAAAAGCCGGTAAACCCGTAGACTTAGAAACGTCTCTGTTGCCGCATACTGCAGAAGTGGATTTACGTATCAGTGCTTTAATTCCAGACACTTACTTGGTTGATGTACCGTTACGCTTACAATTTTACAAACATATCGCCAATGCACAAACTGAAGCAGCATTAAATGAAATACAAGTTACCATGATAGACCGTTTTGGACTACTGCCAGAGTCATTAAAAAATTTATTTGTACTGAGTGAATTACGCATCAAAGCCGATGGATTAGGTATTACTAAAATCGAAGCCACTGATAAAACCGGTAAATTAGAATTTAATGATAAGCCCAATATAAACCCAGCTACCATTATTCGCTTGATACAAGCAGAAAAAAACATTGTCATGCCTGGCATGAGCCAATTTCGTTTAGATGGACCAACGCGTTTGCGGTTTACGCTATTGCCGCATGAAGCAAAAACGCGTATTGCGTTAATCGACCATTTATTGACTCGGTTGGCCACATGACGAGGTTAATTACTTTATCCGCTTTATTCGAACAAACAAATCGTTTAGCCGCTAGCATTATCACACCGAATCGCCGCTTAGCTGCGACTTTACGTACCCATCATCATGATCATCAATTACAACAGCAACAACCAGCCTGGTCAACGTTAGATATTTTACCGCTAACCAGTTGGTTAGAACGAGCTTGGTCAACGCTTACCTTGCAAAATATGGCTGATTTCCCATTGTTACTCAATACCTCGCAAGAACTGTTTTTATGGGAAAAAATCATTGCATCTACGCATGCACAAGACTATTTACTACAAATCAGCAAAACCGCGGAATTAGTCCAATCCGCATGGAAATTATTACAACAATGGCAATTAGACGTTGAACAGCCGCTATTTGCCAGTACAGAAGATTATTTGGCATTACGTCAGTGGGTACGACAATTTCAACAACTGTGCGATAAAAACAATTGGTTAACCAGCGCCGCATTACCTCGTGTATTAGCAGAAGCAGCAATGCCGCCCAGCCCACCATTAATATTGATTGGCTTCACAGAATTGTCACCACAAATACAAACTTTACTTACTGGGTATCAACAAGCAGGGACGCCCATTTATCATTATGATATTGCTTATGATGCAGCAGAGAAGCGATTGCCTGCTCGAATCAGCTTAGCGACGCTAGATGATGAAATAACCAACATGGCATGCTGGGCGAAAAATCTGCATCAACAATATCCCGAGAAATCGATTGGCTGCGTCATTCCATCGTTAGATAAAATGCGTGATCGTGTTATGCAAATTTTCACTGATGTTTTTGCATCGGATAGAGCGACGCCTACGCTATTAGATCAGACTTCGTTACCTTTTAATATTACCGCGGGGAAAATTTTATCTACTTACCCGATTATCCATATTGCTTTGCAATTATTAAACTTACCTTACCATGCTATTTCATTAGAAGTATTTAGCCATTTGCTTACTTCGCCGTTTTTAGGCGGCGCAGAAAAAGAACGAATTGCCCGCGCCAAATTCGATCGTTGGTTGCGGCAAAAAAACATTCAGCAAATTGAATTATCACAAATTACCGCGCAAACAACCCATTGTCCTTTGCTAGTTAAATTATTCGCGCAAATTAGCGAACACTTGCCGCCAACTGATGCACAACATAGCTTTAATGCGTGGACTGCTATTTTCAATCAATTGTTGATTTTATTTGGTTGGCCAGGTGAAAGAAGTATTAATAGCGATGAATTTCAAATTATTGATAATTGGTTTAATTTGTTAGCGACTTATGCAACCTTAGACCAAATCGCTGAACCCGTAACCTATGCAGTTGCATTAGCGACTTTGCAAAAAATGGCGAATAAAGCGGTTTTTCAACCGAAAACACCTGTTGCTTCGATTCAAGTATTAGGTGTATTAGAAGCGGCTGCGATGCCGTTTGATTATTTATGGGTAGCCGGCTTAGATGATTTAGCTTGGCCACCGCCGCCACAACCGAATCCATTTATTCCGAAACGCTTGCAACGCGAATTGCGCATGCCGCATGCAACAGCAGAACGAGAATTAATTTATTGCGAACAATTGATGCAGCAATTTCAAGATAGCAGTGGTAGCTTGATTGTCAGCCATGCATTGCATCAGGAAGAATTGGAGTTGCAGGCGAGTCCGTTGATTAGGGAATTTGTGGAGGTGGGGAAAAGCCCCTCTCCCCCGACCCCTCCAATAAATCAACAGCAAACCAGCCCCCTCTCTCCCGCTTGTGGGAGAGGGTTAGGGGAGAGGGCCTACCAATCCGCAGCAGAAAAAATTTTTGCTACACGACTCATAGAAACATTAATAGACGACACCGCACCCACATTAAAACCGGATGAAAAAATCCGTGGCGGCGTCAACGTCATCAAACAACAAGCCTTATGTCCATTCAAAGCATTTGCCGAATGGCGGCTACATGCGCAACCACTCGCAACGTTAACACCCGGTTTACGCCCGCAAGATCGCGGTACTTTATTGCATAAAACTTTAGAACATCTCTGGCAGCAGTTACAAGATCACAGCAGCTTATGCGCTTTATCTGAAACCGCATTAGACCAACAACTGCAACTGGCCATTCAGCAAGCGGTCGATAAACTGGCGATGCCGCAATATGCGAACACCGCTTATTTCGCATTAGAATTACAACGTTTACAACAAGTGATTAAATCTTGGTTACGCTTAGAAAAAGAACGGCCGCCGTTTAAAGTATTAGCAGCAGAAAAAACTGTTGACATGCAATTAAACCAATTAACCCTGCAATTTCGTATTGATCGCATTGATTTATTAGAGAATGGCCAAACGCTGATTATTGATTACAAAACCAGTAAACAAATCGATGTAAAACAATGGTTCAGTGACAGACCTGAAGAACCGCAACTGCCTTTATATGCCTTATTGGCAAATGACACCCACATCACTTGCGGCATTACTTTCGCACAATTAACGCCGGGTCACTATCAATTTAAAGGTTTAAGCCAGTATACACTGGATATTCCCGGCATTAAATCGCTTGCTGAGCTTAAACAGGCGACAACCGAATTATGGTCAGAACAATTAACGCTTTGGCAAACAACGTTTAATCAATTAAGTGATGATTTTTATCATGGCCGCGCGCCGGTTAATCCTAAACATGCACAAGTATGTGAATGGTGTGAATTACAACCGTTATGCAGGATCACTAACTTATGAATAATGATTTATTAACACGCGATCAACAACAACGGCAGCAAGCTTTAAATCCAACCGAGTCTTTTATAGTGCAAGCACCGGCTGGCTCAGGTAAAACTGCTTTACTAATTCAACGCTTGCTTACCTTGTTAAGTGTGGTAAATGCACCCGAAGAAATTTTAGCGATTACTTTTACTAAGAAAGCGGCAAATGAAATGCGTGTGCGCGTTATCAAGGCACTCAAACAAGCGCAAACGCAACCAGAACCGGAATCAGCACACGCTAAACACACTTGGTTATTAGCTAAAAAAGTATTAGCGCGTGATGCGCAATTTCAATGGCAGCTCATTAATAATCCTAACCAGCTGCGCATTCAAACTATTGATTCACTCTGCACCCATTTAACGCGGCAATTACCTTTACTTTCTCATTTTGGTTCGCAACCTGAAATTACTGAACATCCGAAACGTTTATATGCAGAAGCGGTCAAGGAAGTGTTGCGGATTACGATGGTGCCGGAAGAAATTACGAATTCTAACCTCGATTGGTCAGAAGAAATGTTGGCATTGTTATCACATCTCGACAATGACATTAATAAAGTACACGACTTATTAATCAGCATGCTGGCGAAACGCGATCAATGGCTGCCGTATATCCAATTCAATTTAACCGATGAAGCAATCAAGCGGCAATTAGAACAACAAATTCAACAAGTCATTGATGATCACTTAAACTATTTACAACGACTGATGCCATCCAGTATCACTGAGCAACTGTTACCGATTGCGCGCTTCGCTGCTGATCAACTGATTGCACTGAACATCAATTCACCGATTCAACACTGCCGCGATTTAACTGCGTTGCCCAGCACACCAGCTGCTTGGTTAGGTGTTGCTACTTTATTGTTAACCAAAGCCCATACTTGGCGTAAAAAAGTTAGCGCGGACATCGGCTTTCCAGCATTAACTAATTTAAAGAATCCACAAGAAAAAAGCTTGCATGCGCAGTATCGACAACAATTTACCGAACTATTAACACAATGTAATGAACGAGAAGATTTAAGATTAGCATTAGAAGAAGTCTTTTTCTTACCAGAA
>DATAXC010000097.1:0-10042 GCA_036266895.1 Gammaproteobacteria bacterium | reverse complement strand
TCCGAGTTACATTGTCTACCTGCATCACAGCTTCAATTTCAACTGTAGCATTTTTCGGCAATGCTTTAATTTCGATAACAGCGCGTGCTGGATAGGGCAAATGGAATGATTCCAGCATTACTTCATTGACGTATGCAAAATTATTTAAATCAGTTAGATAAACCGAAAGTTTAACGATATCGTCAAGATTTCCACCCGCGGCTTTAGCAATTTCCTTAATATTAGAGAGTGTTTGTCTCACTTGATTTTTAAAATCACCTTCTACGATATTTCCCGTTTCTGGGTTAATGGGAATTTGCCCTGAAATATAAATGGTATTTCCTGTTTTGATTGCCTGTGAATAAACACCAATGGGTTCAGGTGCAGCTTTGGTGTAGATACTCTCTTTGGCGGCAAAAGATGTATTGCAAGCGATAAGGAAAAGTAGCAGAAATATTATTTTTTTCATTTTGTTTCTCCTGATTGAAGATTGCAATTATGGCTAGAATATAGCTTCACAACAATACTATAAATTGATAAGATACTGTTCCAATTACGAAACAATAAAATCTTTATGAACTATAACTCATTGATATATTATGCATTATCATTTACATCTGTTGTCAGAGCAGGTGGTTATTCTAATGCTGCTAAACAGTCACGTATTTCAAAGGCGCAGTTAAGTAGGCATGTGAGTGCTTTGGAAGCGCTACTAGGCATCCAGCTTTTGCACCGCACAACACGCTCAATCACGTTGACAGAACAAGGAAAACAATTTTTTGATTCTTGTGAGATGATTGAGCAAAATTGTTCTGACGCTGTAAATCATCTTAAACATGATTTTAAGTCTATGCAGGGAACGTTGAAAATAACTGCCCCCATTGATTTTGGAATTCAATTTTTACCACCCATCATTGATGAATTTTCCAAACAATATCCGAATATGAATGTCATTCTTTCATTGTCGAATATTAATGAAGATTTAGTTGAGCAAAATTACGATTTAGCAATTCGTATTGCAAACCAGTTACCAGATTCAAATTTGCGTATGCGTACGATCATGGCGTTTAAACGTATTATTTGTGCGTCCCCTGATTATTTTAAAAGAAAAAATAAGCCAAAAACTTTAGATACATTGAAAAAATACCTATGCATTACTTCTGTTAATCGCAACAGGAGTAACATCTATCCACAATGGCAATTTAATATTAAGGGTAAAATAGTAAATCATAAATTAGATAAATTTATTGAAGTTGATAGTTTGTTTGCGCAGTTAAAATTAATCCAGCTTGGAACGGGTATCGGTAGAATGCCTGATTATTTAATTAAAAACGAGATTAATTCTGGTGAATTGATAGAGCTATTCTCGGATATTGAGAAACCGAATTCATATGTTTATCTTCTATATCCAAATACCATGGTGCTGCCGAAAAAAACAATGATATTTATTGATTTTATCAAAAACCGAATAGGTAAATAGCATGCTACTTAAAGCGGTACAACGCACCAAAATTTTTCTTGATTAAGGCGCATGCATTTATGGATGCTAATATACGAATTTTCAGATACCATCAAAAGTATCCCCAAATGTGATTGGCTTTGGTAGGAACAGATAGGATTGTTTAGAAATAGTAGTGCGTATCCCAATGGATGATCCCATATTTTAAACTATTGTTGTTTTTAGTATATTTTCAAGATAGTATTTAAGCCCATCGAGTTAACCCTTCCTTCCTGCGGATTACTAAATTATGCGAAAGCCTATAGAAAATAAGGTTGTTATTTACCAATTAAGCAATGGTGCTTTACAGTTAAAAGCCGATATTGCGAGCGATACCTTTGGGCAACCAATTTGCAAATCGCTCAACTTTTTGATACCGATAAATCGGGTATTTCACGTCACATCAATAATCCACAATGCGGAAATGTATTTATTTTCTTTAATAAATTAAAAGATAAAGTAAAAATTCTATGGTGGAATGCCAATGGGTTTGTGCTTTATTATAAACGTTTAGAGAAGCGTCGATTAATTTTTCGTGGTCAAAATTCATATTTGCTCCGTTAATTTTGGTCGTGCCCGAGAGCGTGCCCGGTTTTTCTTCGAATACAAGGGGAAAAGACGGGTACGCACGCGGGCTCGCTCTCGGGCACGTTTTGGACATGGTAGGGGGATGGGTTTTTATTTTCGGAGAGGGTGGGATTCGAACCCACGTGGGGCTTACGCCCCCATCCGATTTCGAGTCGGCGCCGTTATGACCGCTTCGGTACCTCTCCTAGCTTAGGAAACGCGATAATCGCGATTATACTGACTTTGTTTAGTTATTCAATCCAGGTGGGGTGAGATCGATATCTTTCTGGCCGTTAGGATAGTTTTTATCCGGTATTGGATAATAACTATCAAATTTCTTAGCAGAAACACCAGGTGGTATTTTTAATGGGGGAACAGACTGCGCTTTTAAATATTCTTTATCACGCGTTTGAATAAAAGAAGAGTTGCCGATATAAGAACAGCTTATCAGTAATAATGGCATGAATAACACGAGACAACGTGTTAAACGTGTGAAAACAGTCATGGATTAAACTCCTCAATCATCTTATTAGTTAATACTGGCAATACCAGCGCTATGCATGGCTTCTTTTACCTCTTGATGGTAGCGCTTGTCCAGTGATAATAGCGGCAATCGTATGCCTGGTGAAATTTTACCCATCTTATGTAAGGCCCATTTAACAGGAATCGGGTTAGATTCGACAGACAGACATTTGTGTAATAAAGCTAAATTTTCATTAATACGTTTGGCTAATACCGTATCCCCTTGTGTAACCGCTTCGCATAGGGCATGCATCTGTGCTGGGGCAACATTGGCGGTGACTGAAATCACCCCTTGCGCACCCGCTAATAATAACGATAACGCCGTGGCATCATCACCGCTATAGATAGCAAATGATTTATCACACCGCTGCTTAATTTCTTGCATACGCTCTAATTTGCCAGTGGCTTCTTTAATGCCAACAATATGTTTAACTTTAGCCAGTTGCTCAACGGTTTCTGGCAATAAATCACAGGCGGTACGGCCGGGCACATTATACAGGATAATCGGCAGGGCAATTTTTTCGGCAATAACCTTATAATGTTGATATAAGCCTTGTTGGGTAGGCTTATTATAATAAGGGGTGACAATTAAACAGGCACTTGCACCGGCTTTTTTAGCATTTTCTGATAAAATTAACGTGGTTTTAGTAGAATGCGTACCGGTACCAGCAATTACGGGGATGCGCCCCGCAACTTGTTTAACGGTTTGTGTGATTAAATCAAGTTGCTCATTAGCGTCTAATGTGGCAGATTCACCGGTAGTACCGGTGACGATAAGGGCTTGGGTTTTTTCAGCGATATGCCATTCGACCAAGTCTTGAAAAGCTTTCTTGTCAAGCGTGCCGTCTACCTGCATGGGTGTCACTAAGGCGACCATACTACCATTAAACATTGTTCACCTCCGAAATTAATGTTTTAACAAAATAGTAGATAGTATATATAATCGGTCTCATTTTATAAACTGGAAATGGATAAACATGGTGAAATTACAGACGCTAACGGAAGTATTATGGGGAAATCGAGCTAAAGTCAGTTACTTATTTATCGTAGCCGTGATCTTATTGTTTACCTTTTTAGGCGCAAAAGATATCTGGACACAAGAGCACCGTTGGGCTGACATTGTTTCTGGGATGTTTTACCGCCAAGATTTTTTTCATCCCTATCTGGGTGAAAGTCGTTATTATGATAAGCCACTGCTTTCTTATTGGTTGATTGCCGCTATTGCCGCTATCGTCGGCGAATTAACCACTTGGGCGTTACGCCTGCCTTCTGCTTTAGCCGGTTTATTAGCCGTATGGTCTATTTACCGCTTAGGCGTCTCAATAAAAGATAAACAGCTTGGCTTATTAGCCGGTTGGTTGTTAATTAGCACTTTTTATTTTGTTTTTTGGGCGAGAGTCAGCAGTGCCGATATGTTGAATTTAGCTGGTTCATTGTTCGCGGTAAGTTGGTATTTTCAAAAGCGTGTGCAGGCCAATTTTTTTGATTACGCTGTGTTTTTTATCATTATCGCATTAACTTCTTTATGCAAAGGATTAATTGGCGCGATTATCCCCTTAATTGCCGTATTTGCTGATATTTTGTTGCAACATTCATGGCGGCAGCATTTACGCTGGCCATTATTTTTAAGTGTGATTCCTGCCTTAATCATTTATTTGTTGCCTTTCTTGATTTCTCATTATGCTGGCGGCGAAACCTATGGGCAAAATGGTTTGTATATGGTCTATCGTGAAAACTTTTTACGGTATTTCCAACCGTTTGATCATGTCGGCCCTCTCTATACTTATTTTATTTACTTACCTGTTTACTCACTGCCTGCTGCGTTATTTTTGCTGCCAGCCTTAACCGCTGTGGCGTTGGGTTGGAAACGCCTTTCGTTGAATACCAAATGGTTGGCTTTAACGCTGGGCTTGTTATTTCTATTTTTTACGATTAGTGGATCACGTCGTAGTTATTATGTGTTGCCGTTAGTGCCTTTTGCTATCTTGCTGATTGCGGATTGGTGTCTCTCGGCAACCGCCTCAATAAAACGGCAACAATGGGCAGCAGGTTTGGTGGTTTTTTCTGTGGGTTTCATATTTTTGACAATTAATTTACTACCCACCTGGTATTATTCAAAATTTGGTGCAGAACATTTTGCAACGCAACTGCGACAAGAGGTAAACAAGCTGAAACCGAATCATGCGTGGCAAGTTGTCATGTTAGATGGAGAAAGTAAACTGAACTTTTACTTACGCTTGCCGCCGCAAACAAAAAATCATGCGATTCAAGGTGAGCGTGATGAACAGACGATGCATAGCTTATTAGAAAAATGGCCGGTCATTAAAGATAAACCGGAGAATACTATTTTCATTAGCCGTCAGAAATATTTATCTATGCTGCAGCCTTTTTTTACTGAATACCATTTGGTGCAAGCAGCGCCCTCGCCGGTGATGGGTTTTTCGCAAGATAAAGAAAATATACCTATTGCGTTTATTCCAGTGAAATAATAACATGGATAAGCAAAAAATTAAGTTGAAGTAATATATACCCATTACATTTGAAAATGCGAATTTAGCATTTTCAAGTGTTTATTTCGCTTTTTGAAGTACGAATGGTATGTTTTGTGCTTCAGCGCAGTTCAATTATTGAAGAAGGAAATTACCATGGTTGAGTTAGAAAGATTGGAAGAGGGAATGATAGGGTTAATGACCCGATTAGAGAAAGTATTAGCAACAAACGAAGAATTGAATAAAAAAAACCAAGAGTTGAATGAAAAAATCACTTCTATCGTAGAAGAAAAACATCGCCATACCAAAAAATTGCAAGAATTGTTGGCGTTAATTGATTCTTTCAGTCCTGCGAATGTCGTTGCTGCTTCAAATGTCGTAGCTAGTCCGATGATGCTTAAAGAAGTACTTTAAGTAAATATCGTTCTTGTAGAGCAGGAGGGCTGTTTTTTAGCAAACCATTTTGTGGAAACGCTATTAACTTTTTAAATTAAGGAGATATTCACATGGCTGTGAAAAAAAACCATAAATTGTTATTAAAAAAGTTAAAAAAACAAGTGAGCTTGTTACAGCGAAAAGCGGAACGAAGTCGTAGTCAATTGAGAACAGCGTTAAAAAAAATTGGAAAAATCAATAGAACTTATAAAAGTAAGTTAGCCAGTAAAGTCCGCGTGATGAAAGGCAAGATTGCTGAAGCACAATCAACTACTTATGCGAAGGCTGCCGCTGATGTCGAGCGACATATGTTGAAAGGTATTGAGGCAAAAGCCAAATCATTAAAAGCTGCAGTGAATAAAGTCGAGAAAAAAGCTATTGCTAAGCTAGCCAAAAGCATCGCCCAAAAAGGAAAAAAGACTGGGTCGCGTAAAACGGTTAAAGCTACCACAGGGGCAGGAAAGCGCGTTAGCCGTAAACGTGGCAGCCGAAGGCCTAGATAAGTTGAAAAATGCTAGGCATCTCCCTCCTTGTGTGGGGTGTGTTGGGCATAAACGTAGGGTGGGCAAAGCGTAGCGTGCCCACCATTACACTTAACAGATATTGCGTTCTTTTCATAAAAATGTTAAAAAGGTCGCGTCCAGCGTAAGTTGTTGGCCAGATTTATTTTGTTTTAAAAAGAATCAAATTATGGTAGCATACTAAAATATGGCTAATAATCAGAAGCATGGAATGATTAGACAACGGACGCTGAAAACGATCATTAATGCCAAAGGCGTGGCCCTACACGGGGGTAATCGTGTAGAGATCATCCTGCGCCCTGCACCAGTCAATACCGGTATTATTTTCCGGCGTATTGACCTTTCTCCTATCGTAGAAATCCGCGCTTTAGCTGAAAATGTAGGTGAAACAACGCTTTCTTCTACACTGATAAAAGACAATATTAGGATAGCTACGGTTGAGCATTTATTGTCCGCATTTGCCGGTTTAGGTATTGATAATGCGTATGTCGATATCACCGCGGCAGAAGTTCCGATTATGGATGGCAGTGCCGGTCCATTTGTATTTTTAATCCAATCTGCGGGTATTGAAGAGCAAAATGCACCAAAGCGTTTTATCCGTATTAAACGGAAAATTGAATTAATTGAAGGCGATAAATGGGTTAAATTAGAGCCGTTTAATGGTTTTAAAGTTAACTTTACTATCGATTTCGACCATCCACTATTCAAATTGCAACCAAAAACCGCCACCTTAGATTTTTCTAGCGTATCTTTTGTTAAAGAAGTAAGCCGTGCCCGCACTTTTGGTTTTAAAGCTGATTTTGAAAAACTGCAAGCAATGAATTTAGCCCGTGGTGCTAGCTTAGATAATGCGATTGCGATTGATGAGTATCGCGTACTGAATGAAGATGGTTTGCGTTATGAAAATGAATTCGTTAAGCATAAAATATTGGATGCAGTAGGGGATTTATATTTGCTGGGTTCCAGTTTAATTGGTGCTTTCAGTGGTTATAAATCTGGTCATGCATTGAATAATAAATTGCTGCGTAAACTTTTAGTAGAACAAGATGCTTGGGAATTTGTTACGTTTGAAAATACCAAGACTGCACCGATATCGTATTTACGTTCTGTTTTGGTCGAGGCTTAGGCAAAACGTCAAAACGGCTGTCTTTGGGCAATCTTTTATATATTACCCCTCACCCGCCGCGCTTTGCGCGTCGGCCTCTCCCACAAGGGGAGAGGCAATATACTCTTCACTTTTCTTATTTATTCAATGGCCCACAAGGGAAGAGGCTGTGTTCTTCATTATTGTTATGGAATATGAGAATCGCCTCTCAACTTGTGGGGGCGTTTTGTTGAATAAATACTAAAGCTTTTTGCCTCTCCCCTTGTGGGAGAGGCCGACGCCGATAGGCGGCGGGTGAGGGGTAGCCAACCTTACTCCACATTCCCAGCAATTTTTTCCATCACTTTTCTTAATTCATCATCAACAATAGATTGGGCTATTTGTCGCACGGTATCAGCCGTGCGGCGCGATAAAGGCTGCATGCCACTTTTTTTCTGTTCAGATTTTCCTCGACCGCTACTTGTTGTTACTGTTCTCGTCCCCATATTAGTAGTAATAGGTCGTACAATAAAATGTA
Source organism: Gammaproteobacteria bacterium (assembly GCA_036266895.1). Lineage (GTDB taxonomy): Bacteria > Pseudomonadota > Gammaproteobacteria > DSM-16500 > DSM-16500 > Aquicella. The sequence continues at coordinate 2,409 of DATAXC010000097.1, read as the reverse complement.
TTTCTTTGATGTGACATAACTTAGGATCTTGTTTAAAATAAGCGAGTAACTCATTGGTTTGAAAGCGTAATTGTGTTGCAATAGAGCCGTTAGCGGTTAATAAAGTCAATTTACCGGCTGAGCTATTGGCGACTTGGCAGTAAGGTCGAAATGCCGGGTCAAGATACACCGCCACTTGTTGATTTAGACTGATCAATTCTTTTACTTTACTAAGAATATACAGCAAATCCCGGTTGGTGGATTTAAGAAGCAATGTATTGATGATAGGACTAGATTTCATTTTTACTTTTTATGTTTATTCATTACAATTGTCAATTACTTATATAGAGGTATAAATTACTTACCATGGTATTAAATCGCATTTTCACTCAAGTTTTTGGCAGTCGTAACCAACGTATCTTAAATCGTGTCTGGGGTAGTGTCGCTAAAATTAACACTTTCGAGCCACAAATTTCCATCTTATCCGACGACGATTTGCGCGCTAAAACAATAGTATTCCGTGAGCGTTTACAGCAGGGTAGTGCGATAGATACGCTATTACCGGAAGCGTTTGCGGTAGTACGAGAAGCCGCTAAACGTACGTTAAATATGCGGCATTTTGATGTGCAGTTGATCGGCGGCATGGTATTGCATAGCGGTAATATTGCCGAAATGCGTACGGGTGAAGGTAAAACATTGGTGGCGACGTTAGCTGCTTATCTCAATGCACTCAGTGGTCAAGGTGTGCATATTGTGACCGTGAATGATTATCTGGCTAAACGTGACGCGGAATGGATGCGCCCTTTATATGAATTCTTAGGATTAACTGTGGGTATTAATTTGCATGGTTTAACGCCAGCAGATAAGCAAAAAGCTTATGCAGCAGATATTACTTATGGCACGAATAATGAATTTGGTTTTGATTATTTGCGCGATAATATGGTATTTAGCTTCGCTGAAAAAGTTCAGCGTGGGTTACATTATGCGATTGTTGATGAAGTTGATTCTATTTTAATTGATGAAGCGCGTACACCGTTAATTATTTCTGGTGCAGCAGAAGAAAATGTTGGTTTATATGAAGTCATTAATCAAATTATTCCGAAGTTAAATAAACAAGCTGAAAAAGACGGTCCGGGTGACTATAGTTTAGATGAAAAAACTAAACAGGCTTTTTTATCGGAAGAAGGTCATCAACATGTAGAAGAGTTGTTAACAGCAGCGGGTTTATTGAAAGAAGGAGAAAGCTTATACGATGCGCATAATATTATGCTGATGCATCATATTTATGCGGCGATACGTGCGCGTGCGCTGTTTCATCGTGATGTTGATTATATTATACAAAATGGTGAAGTGGTCATTGTTGATGAACATACCGGTCGCACCATGCCAGGTAGACGTTGGTCAGATGGGCTGCATCAAGCGGTAGAAGCAAAAGAACAAGTTAAAATTAATCAAGAAAATCAAACGCTCGCTTCGATTACCTTTCAAAATTATTTTCGACTCTATCAAAAATTATCCGGCATGACCGGTACGGCTGATACTGAAGCGTATGAATTCCAGCAAATTTATGGTTTAGAAGTGGTGGTTATTCCTACCCATCGACCGATGATACGCAATGATTTTCCAGATTTTGTTTATATGTCAGCAGAAGAAAAGTTCGCGGCTATCTTAGAAGACATTAAACAAACGCGCACGACAAATCAGCCGATTTTAGTCGGTACTGCCTCGATTGAAGCGTCTGAACATGTTTCTCGTTTACTGCAACAAAATAAAATTCCGCATCAAGTGTTAAATGCAAAATTTCATGAAAAAGAAGCGCAAATTGTTGCTGAAGCTGGCCGTCCTGGTGCAGTGACGATTGCGACCAATATGGCTGGTCGCGGTACCGATATTGTCTTGGGTGGTAATTTAGAAGCAGAATTGAAAGGGCTGGAAAATCCAACCGCAGAAGAAATTGAAAAACGTCGACAAGCCTGGCGTGAGCGCCACGAACAAGTGGTGCAAGCTGGGGGCTTATATGTATTAAGTACGGAACGGCATGAATCACGTCGAATTGATAATCAATTGCGCGGACGTTCTGGCCGGCAAGGCGATCCGGGTAAATCACGGTTTTATTTATCATTACAAGATAATTTATTGCGAATTTTTGGCGGTGAACGTTTAAATGCCTTGATGCAGCGCATTGGCATGGAAAAAGACGTGGCTTTGGAATCGCGCATGTTATCCAGAAGTATTGAAAATGCCCAGCGCAAAGTAGAAGCTTATAACTTCGATGTACGTAAACAATTATTAGAATACGATGATGTAGCTAACGAGCAACGTAAAGTCATTTATCAGCAACGCGATGAATTATTGGTAACAGACAGTATTGCTGAGCCGATACAAGACATTAGTCAACAAGTGATTACGCAGGCTATTCATGCATTTATT
>DATAXC010000094.1:0-10512 GCA_036266895.1 Gammaproteobacteria bacterium | reverse complement strand
GCGTCTTATTCGTATCTTTAGCAACAGGTTTAACAGACTTTTCAACTGACTTGAATGCCTTGATCGTATCTTTCTCATCACGACGCATATAAGGACTCTTGTCCTTTCCTTTCATACTCTTCTCTTCCTTGGAAGTCATTTTATAATCCTTATTTCATGCAGTCTTTTTTAACGATTTTACGAACAAGCTTTTTATCTTGCTTCTCATCCATATGCTTATCCATCTTTTTTTCACGATGTTTAATTTCTTTTTTCTTCATCTTCATTTCTTGCTCCTTGGTTTTCCTCGTCGGGCTTCTGAGTAAGCAATGGCCACTGCTTGATTTTGTTTCTTTCCGGAGGCCATTTCTTCTTTAATATTATCTTTAAACCCTTTTGAACCTGGTTTTGCGCCTTTCTTCAACGGCATGATTATCCTCCTATTGTTCCATCCAAATATCGCCCTAATGTGATATTTTTACAGGCTTTTACTTCAGGATTCCCATAAGTCCAGCATTCACCGGTATCATCAATAAAAATCACCCAATATAAATTATCCTCTATCCCATAATCGATTAACACATGAGCAATTCCTTTGCCTTTTGGACAATTCACAGGAATTGGAGGGTTTAATTGAATCATCATGATTTTTTATACCATACTGTTTTATATAAGTCTCGACGTTCAGCTGGGTTAGCGCCATCCATATGGCTTCTTACTTGATTTTCAAGTTGCTTGTCATTGAGCTTATAGGTTTTTTTAAGCTCTTTGAAAGTAGCCTCATGAATATCGTTCCATGTTAATTTACTCATCACATCTCCTTTAGGTCATTTAAATCTATTTCTATATAAGGATAGGGTTTAGTTGTATCATTTTCGCCATTATGAGGTTTTATAGCATAACAAAATTTTTTTTCTTCTGATGAGATTTGGAAAGCCATTTCATCATTACAAGTTAAATTGCCATAAGTAATTTTTATTTTATGCATTATTTACTTATCTCCGTGTCATCTGTTGAGCTTCAAAACGGTCTTTGGTGTGTCTGTGATTCATATCGTGATGTTTAATTTGCAAATCAACTTGCTTAGCAAAGCGTTCTGTCATAGCTTTTACCAATTGCACATTAGATGATTGTTGTCCTAGCCTTAAATCAGCCATCACTTTACGTTCATCCTGTTGAAGTTTAGCCATGTCGATCGCAAACTTTTGCTGAGATTGAGCGCTTTGCTGTTGCAATTTAGCCATATCAACCTGTGCCTTCATGGCTGCAGGGTTCTGCTGTTGTTGCTGCTGTGCTGCCTGCTTTTCTTGTTGATATTGTTGCAACCATTCATCTGTCAGCGATTTAAGTTGTTCAATTCCCTTGCCTTCCATATTATCAAGAATAAAGTTCAATCCTTTCTCAGCAACAAACTGAGCAAATAGCGGTGACATTCCCATAATCTCTTTGATCATCATAATGGTTCTTGATTTTTGAACCTGGAAGCTAGCCCCCGCTTTTAATGACACGTTGAGTACATTCGTATCAAAATTCATATCCATTCCACCGTCTTGATTAATGAGAACAAACTGTCTTCTACCTTCTCCATCGATAATAGGTAAGGTTCTTGGTGTTATTATATACTTCGGCATTAAATCGACATAGATTTGACCAAGACGCTGAAATCCTTGCAAACAACCAACAACATAAGGCATTGCTGTGGCATTAGACTGAGTTGCTCCTTCAACTATGGCAACCCCAGATAATTGATTATTATTGATACCCAAACTAGCATCATAAGAGCCCAATACATTTTGAATAAGCGAATCTGTTCCGGTGAACGCATTTGCAATTTCAGGTGGAGCTGGAACACGCTGTACCTCACGGATCGGATTATTGATTGGTAAATCTGGATTGGACTCATGCACTGAATTAAAAACAAGAACAGATTCTTTTTGAACATCTTTATAGGCATCAAGAAATTCTTCCTCTTTAGGTAGAGCTTCCTTTGCCACCATAAATTTATGCTGCACCGTATTCTCAATTTCATTCGCCAAAGAGATCCCTGCATAGTTTTTAAGGCGTTGCGCACCTTTCGCATGATAGACATAAGGTCTTGTCACCTGTCTGATATTGCCATTGGTAGGCGTTTTAATAAGGATTGAACTGCCATCAATGAATACAAGTGGTAAAAATCCAAAATCAGTTTCTTCGTATTCAATGATCTGATTTTCTATAATGCGATAACGACAAATGGTATCAACCATGGTTTTACGAGGTTTTCCCATTGTCGAAGGAGAGACTGTAATATCATTCCACTCATCAACCATCTTGCGATAAGCTCTGGTTGTCATCACCTGACCATCACGAACTTGCACTATCATTTCTTCTTTACGTTTTTTCTCGTAATAGTCAGCGACTAAAATAATTTCACTATTATCATTGATGTAGGACCAGTTAAAACCTGCAAAGTCTCGTTTAAAGCTAATGGCATTCGTTGAGATGTCAGGATATTCTTCTATAAACTCTTCTTTAGCTTTTGGAAACAATTCAAAACAAAAATTGCCATCTCCTTTATGACTAAATCGAGCAATCTTATCAAAACCACAAAGTGTAGGTTCACAACGCACAAACTTAATAACCTGATTCATCGACATTGAATGTTCATAATCGGTATAAACTTTAACCGTGCTGAAACCACCAGAAAGTAAATCCTTATAGACTTCATAGCGTAGGTGCTGATTATCAGCATCCATGAATACGTGCTTTAAATGTTGCTCAACGACTTTTATTGTGAGGGGATCGGCTTTCTGTTCATCAAAGGCACTAACTTCAATATCAGGTTCTTGTTTTGAAAATTCACCTAAAAGTCTGCTAACATAGGCTTCGAGCACATTAAATTCGAGCTGAGGACGATTCATCGTCATCAAGAGAGTGATTTCGTCGTTTGTTAATGATGATTCAAAAACAAATTTACGAAATTCATTATAGCGATTATAATTATCTTCAAAATAATCATGCGTATTTCGAACTTTTTTCTTAATACGTGCGAGATCGTTCTGATCATGCTTTGCTACGTCCTTCATTATTTGTAGCTCCTCTAGAGAAATCCTTTCTCCGTTAACTCACTAATTGTATCGTATTTATTTAACGTGTATAAGTCTTATATGTGTATTCCTTGCAGCCTCATTAATTATGGTTATCAACATTTTGGATGTTTTGCTCACAGTAATCCGCTGCTAGTTCTGTTTGCTTGTAAAGATGCTCTATGAAATTTCTCACACTTTCTAACATCATTTCTTTATTGCAAAAATTATCATTTAATCCATTTATAAACAAAAGTTGTATTGCTGTGCCTAAAGAATTATATAAAATTTCATAACGATCCTCGAAATCAAACTGTTTGTTTATTTTCTTGATTCCTGTTTTTAACAAATATTTTGCTATCTTTATTATTTCATTTTTTGCTTTATCATCGAACATAAGCATTCTTCCTCAATCGATTAATCTTTTGTGAAGTGTCCATAACAATGCGAGCTACATCAGTATAATTGGTCACATTAACTTGAGATGATATAATCGCTTTATCGATAAGCGCTATCTTAATCGCATCTGCCGCTGTATCGCAATTCGAAACTAAAATATCATTGGCATAATAAACACCATAATTTTTAACCGTTAGATTGTAAACTTCTTTTATCTCTGGCTCGTTTCGCATATTCAACATTGTAACATTTTTTTGAACAGTAGACGCCGTTGTGAATTCCTTGGAACTGAATTTTACAAATCTTGCAAATGATAGAATGTCGTTTGTTAATGGTTGATTTTGCGTTTTCTTTGTGCCACCTTCTACCTTCATCGCTTCGATGCAATTCCTTAGCTTTTTCTTGAACCAATTTAAAGTGTTCTTTGCCGTCATTGCTATGATTCCAGCGCAACCTATCCTTTTTATGGTCCTCGATATGTTGCCAATTTGGAATACATTCCAAATTCTCATAACTGTTATCAAAATAATCATGGTTTTTATGATGAACGACATACCCTTTAGGTACTGTTTGTCCGCTATAAAATTCCCAAATCGCCACATGCAATCCTTTGGCACCTTTTCTATATCCTTTTTTTGCTTGACTAAGCTAATAGCGTTTCGATCCCATAAGTCTATAGGTGATTCCATTGAAAATAATAATTTCTGATATCTCCATTTAAATAACTCTAAAAAAGATAATTTATGTATTTTATCGTCATCAGTTACAGTATCAAGAGGTGCAAATAATCTACCGTAAAATACAGGATGATTGGGAGTTCCTGATAATCCTTTGTTGTTAATTGTTGGATGAGTGCCAGTTGTTCCACATACAATGACTTTCCCATACCCAAAGGGAGTAATTATTTGATCGTGTATTGTAATTTCCTCGATATTTTTATAGCCTCGTTTTGTAGCGATCTTTGTTCCAGCAACAAAACAAATATCATCCCACCGGTGCGTTTCATTCGAAGTGATCTTAGCCATGTGTTCTAGGCACATTTTAACATGACGTCCCAATACTGGAAATGAGACTCGACGTTCCGCAATGTACGGTTGAATCTCTAGAAAACGTTTCGTCTTACACCCTTGTTCTCGAGTTCTTGGAATATCCATGAGTTTTGCTGTTCTGATTTCATCAAGTAAACTCAGCAAAGTACCGCCTGTGGATTTCTTTTCAATCGCAATCATTTGAGGTGGTTTTTTATAGTGCATGCATTGCTGCCAAAAGTCCAAGAACGTTGGTTTTAAATCCTTAGGCTCAATGCGACATTCTAAGGTATCAATCCAATGAAGCCCATACTGACCTGTTTTGATACCATAGGATTCAATTTCATAAATTCCCCAGAAGCTAAAAGCCGTCGCATCATTATAGCTTTTCGCCGTTTCCGCGGTATCTGCTGTGATAAAACTATATAAAACTTGAGGTTCTTCATCCATCATGACGAACCACTCAGGCTTGAATAATGCACCACCTGCAGGGATTGGATCTTGTTGATATTGACTTGAAAAAACATACGGATCTGTTTCTTGTTTTTTAAGGAGAGTAACAAGGGTATTCACTTCTGGATAAAGAGCATTGCCAGCCTCATCAATGCTCTTTAGTATTACTTTTTCCCATTCATAACCATCTTTTCCGGATAATAAGTAAGCCGCCAAATCATCTTCGTGAAGTCGTTGTCCTAAAAAGATGGTAGGAACATTTATTCCTCGGGCTCGCTGTTGTATAGTTTCTCGGTAATTATCAATAACTGATTTTCTAATCGTATCAGAATGGACTTCATCTGGTTTATGAGCATCATCGATGATGACAGCACCCGAAAATCGGTTAAGTCCTGGCAATCCAGCGTCTTGTCCGGTAATTGCGCCACCCGATCCGAAAGCTGCAACTGCTCCACCATCAGTGGTTTGAAAGTATTCGCGTGCTTTGGAATCATGTCTAATCCTTACGTCAAATAAATAATTATAGTGAGGTAACTGCATAATCCGCTTGATTGTTTCGGTATGCTTTGCAGCCAGCACTTTTGAATATGAAATATAAAGAAAGCGAGCATCTGCCCATTTAGCTAAAGTCCATGAAACCCACATCGCCAACATTGTGGATTTTCCGGAACCCGGGCTTACATTGATTAATAATCGCTGATTTTGGATTTCTAAACGAGCTGCTTTGCTCAATTCACGACAGATTATAATATGATGAGATTCACGTCCAATAGGCTGTGAAACAATGAACTCTCGTCCAGTTAGTATTGGATAAAAGTATTTGATGTAGTCTAATAAACTAGATCTCAATTCTGAGGCGACTTGTTCCTTGTCGCCAATGATAATCATAAAATATTAATCCTTTATTGTTTTAATAGTTGGCAATTCACACCAATGAGTAACCTTATCTAATGTGCATTGTTTAATTTCTTGTGAAAAAAAATAATATGGATTTTTTTCTAAATCAACATATTCATGAATTTGGGGGGATTTAGATAAATCTTCATTCATATTACTTGAATTAACAAATACAACAACACAATAACCTTGTGGACAACATACTAATACTGTTTGAAGATGTTTTGGCCATCTATGTTCAATATTAACCCAATCCATTTTTACTCTCAACATTCAAACATTTTATATTATAGATGCTACCTTCTTCATTAACCCATTTGATTGCTTTCTGATGACCTTCTTCTGCATCAGCCCAGGTAGAATAACGTTTACAATAAACATCTTCTCCTTCTTCATTGCAAACTCTTGTTTCAAATAAAAAACTTCTGCTACTCTGTGGATCTAAATCTAACGCAAGAAATATGGTTGAAATCTCAAGGTTATTAATAATAGTAAATCCCACCGTTTTTCTATAGTGTTCAGCACTAACGCCAAAAAAATCGCTCCATTGTGATAAAGTACAAGGAAGAACGTTGTTGTTTTCATCTAGCATATAATAGCGCATCATTTTTCCTTACTAATTCTACTCTTTTTATCGAGTTCTAATAATTTATACACTGAAGTACGTGATATTTTCATATTTATAGAAATACGTCGAATACTTTGGCCTGCGTCTTTTAATTTCATTGCTTCTTCTTTATGAACATTTGTTAATTTAAAGGGCCTTCCTAAATGTTTACCTACTTTTTTAGCTAGAGCAATACCTTCTTTTTGTCGAGAGCGTATCATGTTACGTTCAAATTCAGCAAAGGCACCCATCATGTGAAGCATTAGATTAGCCATCGCATCATCTTGGTAGGTGAAGTTAAGATTTTCTTTAACAAATCTGACAGTGACTCCTTTTGTAACAAGTTTGTTAAGAATTGTTTGTAAGTCTCTTAAATTTCTTGCAAGTCTATCTATGCTGTCGATATATAATGTATCGCCTTCACGTACATATTCAATACAAGAATCTAGGACGGGTCTACTATGAGCCGCACCACTGCTGACATCCCTAAATTCTTTATCTAATGAAATGCCATCTAGTTGTCTCACGTCATTTTGACTGGCTGTTGAAATTCTAATGTAGCCTACGTGTTGATTGCTCATTTCAATGATTAATCTTAATAAACTGCAATGCTATTGGGAGCATCCATCCAATTAGACTTATGCCTATAAATATACCGATTGCCCAACTAAGTTTGTTATCTAAGTGTTTAATTGAGGAATCTATTTTATTGTCTAAATAAGTAAAAGATGTCTCCAACCGATTTTCTAATCTTTCAATTGCTCTTTCTAAGCTATTGAATTTTTGATCATGAAGTCTAAGTTGTACTTCATGCTCAATGTACTGCTCTTGTTCTTTTGTTAATGTACTCATCTCTTCTCCTGTTTTTCGGAAAGTATAGTACCTTAGCAAGCAATGTACAATAAGGTTTGTTATAATAGTTAATACATGTAAGATGACTACATGCTTTACACTATGCTTATTTGGTATACCTTAAATCCATAATGTAATATAATGATAATGTAATTAATAGGAGTCAAAATGAATCAAATGTATACCCATGAACAGCTTGAAATTGAATTATTGAAAAATAATCAGAATCACACATTCAAAGTTTTAGAAAGATTGGAATCAAAACTAGATGAGAGTCTTAATAGATTAGAATCTAAAATGAATTCTCAACATCACTGGATATTAGGAGCTATCTTTGGCCTTTATGGAATAGGAGTGACTGCATTAATAGCTGTAGTTTGTAAAGCTTATAGTTTGATATGATATGGTTCGTCCCGACGATCTTCTAAACAGGCTTCATACCCTCGAGCGAAAAACCAAAAAGCAAATGAAATTGTGATAGGTTCAGGACATTCTGCTACTGCTTTTATAAAACTAGAAGAATTGTCTTGAATAATGTTGAGCATTTCCTGAATGTCATCTGGATTCATTTTTTATTCCTTGCTATTAACTTCCAAACAAGCTTTGCTTTTTTCCATAATATATATGGAATACATTTCTATAGTCAGTATATATAATCTGAATTATTTCATATGATTTTTTTTTTCTATGACGTTCAAAAAATTTCTTTATAGAAATAGGGCCATTGGTAGTTCTACAGCCGTCTATATCATAAGCTTTCATCTCTGTGATATTTGTATAGGTGGCATCACAAGTCATTACTCCTATAACAGAGTTTGAGTTTTGAAAGTGAGTATTGATATCCTTTGACGTCATATCTGACTGCTTGTTAAAAATAATACTAGCATCAGAAGCAGTGACAGCAGCCCCGTTCGTTATTGCATTACTTAACGTTGAGATAATACACAGCACTACAATAATAACTATTTTCATTATTTATTTCTCTTTGGTATTTTAATGTAAGAATGAATCCAGGGAGGCTTATCACAAAAATAACCATAGCTCACAGGCGGATTATTAAGATATATAAGTTTATTCCTTTCTTCATCAGTCATTTGGCGACCACACACATTTTTGCAATTAGGTGAGTTACAGAATGTTTTATCTAGAAACATCATAAATTATCTCCGATATTTATTCGAAAGATTCGTTAACTTTGCTAACTTTACACTTATGTTGAACCTTGGGGAGCAACCATTCATTACATATAGAGCATGAAGATATACGCCCATAATGATTTGAATTTGTTTTAGCAGTAAGTTCATCGGCCGCTCTGCGCCAAGGAGTTCTATCCTCAAGATAAATATTGCGACCTTGAGCGGCCAGCACATTTTTTACGGCTTGAGGAATGTGCTCATGATGACTAACAAAACCTTGGATAACTTCACCTTTTTCATCGCTGAACATAAGAACCCATTTTTCACCTATAATTTCACACAAACGTTCATCCTGTGATTTTTCTTTAGGTACACAATAGCAATGAGGGAGCCATGGAGCATTTATCTTTTCACAGCGAGGACATTCCCAAGGTTTATTGCTCATGTTTTCTCCACAGTGAACTCTTTATCATATAATGCTATCATATCCTCTTGGATTTTTTTTGTGTCAATAGGAACTTGAAAACAATCATCTACCTTATGAATGACCATATATTTTGTAAAATGCCTTATTGCTTCATATAGTTCTTGTTCTTGCTCTTGTTTTGTGACTGCTAGGAGAAGGTCATTAATCATATTAATCCTCGTTTGACATTTCCACATGCTGGACATTCAATACAATTGTCAATTTCTTCTGCACAGATATCACAATGATAGAAACTTATATTTAAATTATCATCCAGCAAGCGCTGAAGATCTAATAATGCTTGTTTATATCCCATTGTATGACCACATGCGAAACTATCAGGTTTTGTATGGACCAATTCAGGTAAATGTTTGGCTATCTCAGATAGTTTATCGTCGATAAAATTTCCAATTAAGTTTTCACGCATCATTTTCTCGATTTAATAAAAGGTCAATACATTCTATGTAGCCAGCAATATCCACAAAACTATCCCGATGATTATTATCTTTTGCTCTGGAAACTTTTAGTAATATCATCATTTTTGCAACATCATATTTATCAATACCAAAATCTAAATAAGCACTCCATAAACGAGCTACACGACAAAATGATGCTTCAATGTCTCCATAATCCTCACGCCGTTGTCCGTTAACTATTTTCTGCGCTTCCTGCAACATACTCATTATTTTCTCTTATTCACACTGTGTTAATCTAAAAATCCTTTTTATTCTTCTCATCAAGTTCATGTTTGCGTTGTATTGCATCTTTATGAAGATCGTTATTGGCTAGATTATTTTGATTATTATCTTTATCACGATAAAATTTAGGGGCTAAAACAGCGGCATTCCAGCGAAGAGCGTCTATCTGCAATCTAGCACGCCCTAAGATACCAGCATCTATTCTTTCATTGCCTTCTTTATCTATTAATGTCTGAACATCAACTGATATATCTAGAATCGAATCGACTAAAACATGAGCTTGTGCTTCTTTTGCGACCATATACATCTCAAAGAATTCTGGATTAGAGTGAATCCAATTGTAAATAGTTTGACTATCTGGTAAGTCATACATCTTAACAATCTTGTTTAAGCCGCAGGTATTAACGGCAATCAGTTTACAAATCTTTTGGGCAAGCTCAAGAGTATATTTAGTGGGCTGACCTGCTTTTTTTAAATCCTTAGGATCCTTTTTTTTAGTCATTTCCATATCTCGTAAAATTTTAACGTATTTGGACATAAGTTTTCTCAAATAATTTAACTGCGTCAGCTTTTGTTAAATCCTTATTGAGAGCCATTATTTGTTTGATAGCAGTTTTATATTCTGGACTTTTCTTATCAATACTGTCAATTGGTGGTTCCTTTATAGGCTTAACAGGCAAGCTTGTGCAAAGTTCACAATCTTTCATCATCATTCCTTGACCACGATATTCACCCGTTCCACCGCATCGTAAACATAACATTGAAATATTCCAATTAATAAAATAATAACCATTAATATATTACATAGAAAGCACAAAATCTAGTCAATGAAAGATTTATAGGTAATTCAACAATTAAGTTGACAAAGTACATCTAAATTGGCATAATGTAGGTATTAAAAAGATTTAATATAAATAGGAGAAATCATGAAA
>DATAXC010000092.1:0-13699 GCA_036266895.1 Gammaproteobacteria bacterium | reverse complement strand
CCCAACAACGTCGCTTGCGGGAGAGCGATCATTAGTGCTGAATAGGTTACATATGGATTATTTTCATCATTTTTTCCTGGTATACTCACTATTATGTATATATACGGACTACTTCTCTTGCTTACTGACCCGACGACGGTGCCATTTCCTTTGCCGCTGGTATTAATCATCAGCGTGGTTTTTATTGTCTTTTTAATTGCGGCTGTTATATTGGCTATCGAAGCGCATAAGAAAAAAATTGTTAGTGGCGAAGAAGGGATAATCGGCAAGGAAGGAGTAGTAATGCGTGTCATTGATAAACAATTGTTTGTACGTGTAGAAGGAGAGTTATGGGAAGCCACTTCAACCAGCCCGTTAAAACCAGGCACCCCAATTAGAGTAACCGGCATTCATGGTTTAATTTTAAAGATAAAAGGAATCGAGTAATGTATCCAGTCTATTTAATTGTATTAGCAATTGTTCTTATTTTTTTATTTCAATTTTTCCATGTGATGCGCGAATATGAACGCGCGGTGGTTTTTACTTTAGGACGATTTTGGAAAGTCAAAGGCCCAGGTTTAATTGTTATCGTGCCTTTTATTCAGCAAATTGTTAGAGTTGAGTTACGTACCGTGGTGTTTGATGTGCCGCCACAAGATGTTATTTCACGTGATAATGTCTCGGTACGTGTGAATGCAGTGGTTTATTTTCGTGTGATTGACCCAGAACGTGCGATTATTCAAGTCGAAGACTATCAAATGGCAGTCAGTCAATTAGCGCAAACAACTTTGCGTTCCGTGTTAGGTCAGCACGAATTAGATGAAATGTTAGCAGAGCGTGCTACTCTAAACATGCATATTCAAAAAATATTAGATGAACATAGTGATGCTTGGGGTATCAAAATTAGCATGGTAGAAATCAAGCATATTGATTTAAATGAAAACATGATACGTGCTATTGCCCGTCAAGCAGAAGCGGAACGTGAACGGCGTGCTAAAGTGATTCATGCCGATGGTGAATTGCAAGCTTCGAAAAAATTATTAGAAGCCGCACAAGTATTGGCGCACGAGCCGCAAGCGTTGCAATTACGTTATTTGCAAACGCTATCCAATATTGCCGAAGAAAAGAATTCGACTATTGTGTTCCCAATACCGATTGAGTTATTGGCGGCGTTTAAAGGTAAGCTTTGATTATAGTGTGATGAAATGTTTTATTTTAAATAAAAAAGATAAATATTGCCTCTCCCCTTGTAGTGGCGTTGTTGAATAAATAAATACGCTGGAGCTTTTGCCTCTCCCCTTGTGGGAGAGGCCGACGCGCAAAGCGCGGCGGGTGAGGGGCGATTTTATGAAAAGCATATATTTGTAGGCCATAAATTGCATATTTTTTTACACATTAGAACAGATTTTAATAAAGTGATATTTCTAGAGTCCACATCCAAAGAGAGCACACAAAAAGTGCAATTTCCTTAAGGTTCCCTTAAAATAACCTCTGTATACTACTTCTTGCGATTTCTATTGCTGGCAATCGTATATCTAATAATAAATATACCATTCGTACTTCAAAAAGCGAAGTACGAATGGTATTTTCATGAATTTTATGCCTGACACGAATTAAATTCGTGTCAGGCACTTAAGGGGAGAATCGCGATTCTCCCCTTAAGAAACCCCATCGTGTAATGGGTATATTAATATTGTAAATGCGTAGCCGAGTCTTTGAAAACTAAGAATAGAGAATTTTTCTATGCCAATTAACATAACTCAATTAAAGCAGCAAGTTGAATCTTTCAGAAGCATGCGTGCTAATATAAGCATTGATTTAACAGAAGATCCGTATTGTAGCATGGTGAATGAGTCTGAGGCATTGTTTATCTGGTTAAATCGCTTTATTGAAAAAATAGCTAGTGGTTTATTATCAGAAGTTGATGCTATTCTAATAGGCAGGCTATTTTTAGGTTTTCGCGGATATCTTATTCATAATAGCAATGTTAGTCTTGCTTATCATCCATGCGGGTCAGCTAATTTGGCTTTTTCTGCTTTGGCAGAAATGCTTATCTCTCCAGAAGAAACGGTATGCCAATTATTGCATCCATCATTGATGGGATTCATTCCTAATATTTATTCTAATATTAAAGAAGCTAGTGAAGATTTATCTGGACGCTATCATCCAGAAAATTATTTTGTTAGTTCTGATGGTAAGCATCTTGTTTCAATTATTGAAGTATTCGAATATGCGATGAAAAATCCAGATAATATCTTTGGGGTGCCGCAAACTGATCCTACCCAGCCCATTGCACCATTGACTATCGCATTAACGCCTGACGAACATCAGATTTTAAAAAATATTGCTGGTCACGTAAGCCGAAATTATTATCAATGTTTATTTGAATTTCATCAGCATAAACATAAAGGTATGTCATTAGGTATTGCAATTTCGTGCTTGGCGCGTGAATTGGCCGCAGCATCTTTAAATAACAAATCAAATAATGCTGCTACAGAGTTTTCTGCCGATTTTTCTCTCTTAAAAGCAAACGATACGATACCAAAATTTTATAAAATCTGGCGAACTTTTGCGGAAAATCAACCAGAGCAATATAACCGAATTAAAAATATCGCGGCCACCCCATCATCACATTTTACCTTGGAAATTTATTTTCTTACTTTGTTTGATGATGAGCCGGGATGTTATTTAACTGAAGTGGAAAAAAATCAAGTAAAAGAAGTGAACCTGCTTAGATGTCTCAAAATAATATCGGAAATATTAGAAGATTTTTTAGTTCAACATAAAGTGCTTTATGAGATTCGGTTTGATAGTGCTGAATCAGCGTGTGTGGTTCCTGATTTTTTTGTCATGCATGAGCGATTGATCGAAGCATTATCGCAACGCCAACAAGTTACTTTAGGGAATAATAGTAATTTTTTAAAATATTACCATGATTATCGTGGTTGTATTGATGCATTGTTTGGTCATGATTCAATGAATTTTGAAGAAAGAATAAATTTTCTTGCTAGTATAAAAAACAATATTTTTAGTCTAAATAGCAATATGTCAACGTTTATTTTTCAATGCTATATCACGGGATTTTTAGGTAATACCGGGCGATTTTTTTCTCGTATAATAAATAATCATATCAATACTCATTGTCAGCTTGTTTCTGCATTAAATACATTGCCTACTATTTATTGGCCTGATTTGATTGCCGCATTAGGCAGTCGAGCAGTATCACTGTTATATTTTAATTTTCCTACAAGAAAATCATTTTACTTCCATTTGATATTAAGTGAATTACCTAAAGCAAATCATTCGGCGTTAATTATTGCTTTAGGAGATAAGATAAAAGAAATTATCCAAAATCAGGATTATCTTATTCTTAGTTTACAAAAATTATCTGAGGCAAGCTGGCCGACATTGATTACTGCATTAGATGATAAGGTAGTAAGGATTATTCGTGGAAATGAATGGTGTGCGCTTAACTTCGATTTTTTTCATACATTACTAGCATTTCCAGAAACAAGCTGGCCGGTATTGATTTCTGCACTAAATGGGAAAATACAACAAATTATTAAAAATGGTTATGAGCTTGGCTGTATCATAAATCATTTGCCCGAGCCAAAGTGGCTGCTATTCATTGCAGCCTTAGGTGATAAAATACAACTGATTGTTAAGGATAGCCATGAACTTGGTAGTCTGTTAGATGTATTACCCGAAACAAATTGGCGTGAATTAATTGTTGCTTTGGGTGATAAAATACAACTCATTCTTCAGAAAGGTGATACTCAACTTGGCTGTATATTTAATGCATTTTATCAACCAAAATTAGAAAGATGGCGCCTGCTCATTGAACTGTTAGACGATCATGTACCGGATGATAATTGGCTTTCGGTGATTGTTGAAATAGAATTTAAAAATAGATTTGTGTTAGTCGCCGCGCTAGATGAGAAGATAAGAAGCAATATTAAAAATCCCAATCAATTCATTTACGCGTTACGGCAATTACCAAGAGAAAATCGTATGATGTTAATTGCCGCTATAAGTGAAAAAATAAAACAAATGCATTTAACGTATGATCAACTGTCTATTATTTTAGACTTAGTGCCTGAAGATAGGTGGCCTGATTTAATTATCATGTTTGAAAAGATCCCCACCTATTTTACTTTTATGCCAAAAAAGCATTCACAGACTTTTACTCCCTTACAAATAACTGAAATTAAACAGCTTTGTGAACAAGCAAACAAAGTCAGCGCGGTGGTCACCTGGGCAGAAGCTGTGCCAGAGCAATACAGTCATTGTTTTGCATTGAAGGCAGCACATTTGTTAGAAGCATATGCTCATCCACCATTATTTTCATGGACCTATCATCACAAAGAATTAATAGTACAAGCGAAACGGTTGGCCAAAGAATTACGTAATAATTACCTTAAAGCTTCTTCATCTGACTGTATAACATTTATATCTAAACGTATTAGTGGCATAGCGCTCACAAACCCCTATGGTACGTTTGATGGGGTATTGCGAAAAATATGGTGTATGCATCAAATACATTTGCAGCAACGGCAGGTGAAAGAAGTGCTGGCTCTTCCCTTGCGAGAGCGTTGTTGAATAAAGTGACTGCTCACTGACGTTCGCGGCTCGGGTGGACACCATCAACGTTGTTAGCATCCACCCAAGCCGCGAACGTCAGTGAGCAGTCACTTGAAACTAAGATATTAACTAACTATTTTTTCAACAACGCCCCCACAAGAGGAGAGGCACAAGCGCTAGCGCGATCTTCATCTACAACTCAATCGGATCTACATCCAACACCCATTTCACTGACGTTGGCACAGCCAACTTTTCTAATTGCATCAACACAGCTTTTAAACAATCTTGTAGCAACGACCGTTGCGTGGCTTTGATCAATAATTGTTGGCAATGCATACCTTTGCGTTTCGGTAGAAATCCAGGTATGGGCCCAGATACATGCACTGTTTTTACTAAATCAGCACTTAAGCGTTTAATGTTCATTAAAAAATTTACCGCCTGTTCTTCTCTCGCTGCTTCTGCACGAAAAATCGCAAAATAAGCGTAAGGCGGTAAAGAAAATTGTTTTCTTTCTGCTAACAACGTTTCCGCAAACGCAGCGTATCCTTGTTGTAATAACAATTGCAATAACGGATGCTCTGGATGACGCGTTTGAATCAGTACGGTGCCTGGTTTTTCGGCGCGCCCTGCACGTCCGGCAACTTGCAATAATAATTGGCCCATATGTTCAGCGGCACGAAAATCTGCGCTAAATAAACCTTGATCTGCATCGGTGACACCGACTAAAGTAACGCGCGGAAAATGATGACCTTTCGCTAACATTTGCGTACCAAGTAAAATCGCTTGCGGTGATTGGTTGATTTGCATTAATAATGCTTGCAAGGCACCTTTACGTTGCGTGTTATCTCGATCTAAACGAATAATCGGTATATTCGGAAAATGTTGCGTCAATGTTTGTTCTAACCGTTGTGTACCGATACCAACCGGCTGTAACGTATTTGTGCTGCATTGTGGACACTGCGTAGGAATCAATGTACGCGCATCACAATGATGACAATGCAAACGCGGTGGATTTTTATGAAAGACCATGCGTGTATCGCAGCGTTGACATTTAGCGGTCCAATGACAAGTGATGCAATATAATACTGGTGCATAACCGCGGCGATTCAAAAATAACATCACTTGCTGTTGTTGTGATAAATGCGCATGCATAGCGTTTAATAAAATGGGTGATAAACCTTGTGTGCCGGTCATGCGTCTGACATCAACCAGTTGAAAAGTGGGTAGCGTGGCATCGCCCGCACGCATTGGTAAAGATAAATAAGTAGAACGCTGTCGCTGCATATTTAATAAAGATTCAAGCGATGGTGTTGCCGAACCTAATACAATGGGAATGCTAGTCAAACTCGCTCGCATAATCGCTAAATCACGACCATGATAACGAAAACGATCTTGTTGTTTAAATGACGTATCATGTTCTTCGTCAATAATAATTAAACCTAACTGCGCAAAAGGGGTAAAAATAGCAGAACGTGTACCAATTACAATTTGCGCTATACCTAATTTAGCAGATAACCAACCTTGTAAACGTTGTTGCTCTGACAGATGCGAGTGTAGTGCTACAATCGGTACTGAAAAACGTGCACGAAAACGTTCAATCGTTTGCGGCGTTAAACTAATTTCTGGGACTAATACTAATACTTGTAATTGTTGTGCTAATTTTTCAGCGATGATACGTAAGTAAACTTCAGTTTTACCACTGCCGGTTACCCCATCTAATAAAAAAACCTGAAAAGATTGTTTGGTATTTAACACTTCGGTTACCGCCGTTTGCTGTGCCGTATTTAATGTCGGTAACAACGCCGGATCATCAATGGTAGCTGTTATTTCTAACTTCTTTTTAGTTTTTGATTTTTGTTTGAGTGTCGCTGGCTTGCCTTTGCGTAGTAATACCGGCAGCGCACTGGTCAAAACTTCACCTAATGCGTAATGATAGTAATTAGCTGCCCACTGGCAGAGTTGATACACATCAACGGAGAGAATCGGCTGATCGTCTAATACTGCGATGATCGGCTTTAATTTTGTTTGAGCAACGGCTGTTTCGGTGACGATCGCAGTCAGGATGCCGACCAATGTACGAGATTGAAACGGCACTTGCACCCGTATCCCCGGCACTAACCCCGTAGGGTCTAGGGCTGCTGTAGGCAAATAATCGAACAATCGATTCAGTGGCGTAGGCAGTGCGATGCGTAAAAAATACGAAGACATAGGTGACTCATTCAGTTAAATTTAAGCTATAATACAATATCGTATGCTGCAAAGGAAAAGTATTATGGCCGGTATCGACATTCACATTAAAAAGGCGCTGGATATTTTATTTAATAAAGGTCAAGTATTAGGGTTTTTACCAGTAGATGAGGATATTGATGAAGCTTTAGGCAAGGAAAAGCCTGGCAAAAAGCTGACTGCCAAAGAAAAGGCACGCATTGTCCAAGAAGTTGTTGAAAAAATTAGTAAATGTGATTTAACCGTCGATCTTTTGCATGATGCCGCAATCAAAAAAGCCCTGCTCATCGCCTTAATGGCAGAATTAATGAAAGCCAAAGATAGCGATTTTGATTTCGATTATACCGAATTTTTTAGCCGACATTTCAAACTGTTTGATGTGAAGCAGCAAGCAAAATTTAAAAAAATGTTAAAATTGTTGCTGAAAAAATTAAACAAACAAGCACCAAAAGACAAACAATTAACCGATACGCAAATTGATTTGTTAGTAGAAAAAATCATGCAAGCGTTAATGAAGAAATTCAAACAAGGACGGCAACGGTTAATGGGTGAAAATAAAGAAAACATGGATGCTTTTTTAACCGCATTCATGCGCGCATTAGAAAATTTATACGGGATAAATCCACATTTATCCGGCAGCTATGCAAAAGTAGTAATGCATGTGATTGGTAATTTTGCTGGTGTAGTCGATTATCATGATGTGCCAGGTTCTCGTTCACCACTCGATGAAATGAGTGGTTATAATTCTGAGAAAGATGATCCGCTTGGTGTTGAACATCAAATTAAAGAAAGAATAGAACAGTTAGGCGGCCCTGAACTTGAGGAAGCGTTTAAAGAAAGTCGCGTGTATGATACGGCGTTACGCTTAGAGATGAAGTAAAATATAAATTTTCACATTTACTATCGCTGTTAAGGAGTAACAGATATGCACCATGTGTTGATTGTGGGTGCGGGTAAAATCGGTTCGCTGATCGCTTTTTTATTGGCACGTTCCAATCATTATTCTGTTTATCTTGCCGATTTAGATGAAAAAAATCCTTATACGCGTCAATTGGCCGGGCTAAAAAATATCCAATACGTCATTATGGATGCGCGTGATACGCATACGATTTCTTCTTTTATTAGTAAACACGCACAAATTAAAGCGATTGTTTCTTCTTTACCTTTTTATTGTAATACGCCGATTGCTGTATTAGCGGCTGAACACCAATTGCATTATTTTGATTTGACCGAAGACATTACCACGACACAGACCGTAGAAAAAATCGCCCATGCGACTAACAGTACATTTGTACCGCAATGTGGTTTAGCACCAGGCTTTATCAGCATTATTGCCAATCAATTAATGAAGAATTTTCCCACATTGGATACGGTAAAAATGCGTGTAGGCGCCTTGCCGATTAATATTAGTAACGCGTTGCAATATTCTTTAACTTGGTCAACTGATGGCTTGATTAATGAATATGGCAATTTATGCCGTGCGATTGAAAACAACCAAGAAGTGTTATTGTTGCCGTTAGAAGGTTTAGAAGAAATTAAAATAGATGGCTTGACTTACGAAGCGTTTAATACCTCCGGCGGTATCGGTAGTTTAGTGCAAACTTATTTGGGCCGAGTGAAACAATTGAGTTATAAAACTATTCGCTATCCTGGGCATTGTGCAAAAATGAAATTCTTAATGAACGATCTTAGGTTAAATGAAGAACGTGAAGTATTAAAACATATTTTTGAACAAGCCATTCCAAAAACTTATCAAGATGTGGTGTTGGTCTATGTCTCTGTGATGGGTTTACAAGATGGGCAATTGATTGAAGAAAATTATGTAAAGAAATTTTATCCAAAGAAAATAGAAGGATTTAGGTGGTCGGCGATTCAATTAACTACCGCATCAGAAGTCTGTGCGGTGATTGATTTGGTGTTTCAAAATCCGGAAAAATATAGCGGCTTAGTACGCCAAGAACAATTTACATTAGAAGATATTGTTAGTAATCAGTTTGGGCAATACTACGCTTAGGTGTTTATGCTTGGTAAGTAATAAAAGAAATAAATAGCTTTTCAAAAGTTATTAAATTTGATAACATTAGCCTTATGTGGAAAATTACTTATTATAATAAGAAAGTCTTTGGCGAGATTATGGCGTTGCCTAAGACTTTGCGTGCTGGATTTGTGTTCTTGACTGGCAGAATGAAAGAATCGGGCCCTAATTTGGGGATGCCCTATACTAGGGCAATGGGGAAAGGGTTATTTGAAATTCGCATAAAAGGACAAGAAGGTATCGCTAGAGTGTTTTATTGTACTCAAATTAATCATGAACTTGTAATGTTGCATTCTTTTGTAAAAAAAACCCAAAAAACTCCTCAGAAAGAGTTGGAAATAGCAAAAAAACGTATGACGGAGGTAATTAAAAATGGCTAAACGATCTACTAAATGGCATGAGACTTTAGAAAAAGCTGTATTTTCAGACGATGAAAGTAAAGCAGCTTATGAGGCATTTCGCTTACAATATGAACTTAGTAAGCATTTAAAATCGTTAAGAGAAAAAGCACATTTAACACAAGAGCAAGTTGCTGAGCGGATGGATACTCATAAACCAATTATTTCACGTTTAGAATCTATAAGCGGTAGTGCAAAACATATGCCATCTTTATTAACGTTAATTAAATATGCTGATGCTGTTGGTTATCAGCTTAAAATATTATTTGTGCCTGATAAACGTTCGCATAAAAAACGCCGGGTATTACGTAAAGTGGGTGAAAAAGAGTAATAGAGAGGTCACGTATTTAGTATTAGATAACAACTGATTAAACCTAGTCTTATTTAAAACGCATCCAAAAATAACATACCCTCACTTTCCCTCTACCGCATACGGAAGAAATACTTCGTTTAATTGCCGCGTTACCCGAATAAATGTTGTGCGTTTTGATAATTCTTTTAATCGATGCGCGCCGACATAAGTACAAGTAGAACGTAAACCCCCTAAAATATCTAACACGGTATTTTTAACCGGTCCACGATAAGGTACGTTGACAGAGCGGCCTTCACTGGCCCGATAGTCGGCGACTGTACCATGATGTTTTTCCATGGCTTCAGTTGAACTCATGCCATAAAACCGTTTAAATTGTTTGCCATCGATTTTTACCATTTCGCCTGAACATTCATCATGACCGGCAAACATGCCGCCGAGCATGACAAAATCAGCGCCCGCAGCAAAAGCTTTGGCAACATCGCCAGGTGTGGTGCAGCCGCCATCCGCGCACACTTGACCGCCTAAACCATGTGCTGCATCGGCACATTCAATAATTGCAGAAAGTTGCGGATAACCAACGCCGGTTTTTTCGCGCGTCGTGCAAACTGATCCGGGGCCAATACCGATTTTGACAATATCAGCACCTGAGAGAATCAGTTCTTCTACCATTTCACCGGTAACCACATTGCCAGCCATGATCACGGTTTTTGGATATTTTTCACGAGTATGTTCTAGAAAAGAAACAAAACGTTCACTATAGCCATTTGCCACATCTAAGCAAATAAAAGGTAATGGTGTGATATTCATGATTTGTTCTAGTTTGCTGAAGTCGCCTTCACTGATGCCCACTGAAACAAAACAAGCAGGCAATGTTTCAGGAGAAGTTTTTACAAAATTTTTCCAATCATCTAAAGATAAAAATTTATCGAGTGCGGTTAATAGATGGTGGCTTGCTAACGCTTTCGCCATTTGAAAAGTACCAGTATGGTCCATGTTAGCGGCAATGATGGGAACGCCTTGCCAAGTGGTTTGCGTGTGTCGGAATTTGAATTCGCGCTCTAACGAGACTTCGGCACGGGTTTTTAAAACGCTGCGTTTTGGGCGGATGAGTACATCAGTAAAGTCCAATTTCACATCGTATTCAATGCGCATGAGCTATCATTCCTTTAAGTGACTAAACAATTCTCTAGTTATTTTACCTGGTTTTCTCTAAGCGCGCATAATAAAAACCATCTCTATCTGCCGGGCCTGGCAATATTTGTCGGCCAATCGCACAAGGTAAACCCCAATCAGTATTTATTTTTACTTCTTGTGCATCTGAATGTGTACTCAAGAAAGCATCTAACACATCGGTATTTTCTTGTGGAAAAATTGAACAAGTTGCATATAATAGTAAACCTTTTGGTTTCAATAATGGCCATAATGCGTGAAGCAACCGTTGTTGTTGCTGAGCAAAAGCTGGGATATCGGTGGGTTGTCGTAGTAATTTAATGTCCGGATGGCGACGTATGACACCACTAGCCGAACAAGGTGCATCTAATAAAATGCGGTCAAATAACTGACCATCCCACCAAGCGGTGACATTTGCTGCATCTTGGCAAATACAATCAGCGTTTACACGTAAACGCTGCAAGTTTTCTTTAATTAACGCTAATCGAGAGAAATCTTTTTCAACAGCAATGCAAGTGGCATCAGGCTGTAATTCTAAGATATGCGTCAGTTTACCGCCTGGTGCGGCACAAGCGTCTAAGATGCGTTGTTGCGGTGCCAAAGTTAATAATGTTGCGGCTAATTGTGCCGCACCATCTTGGATGGACACATCGCCGTTTTCGAATCCAGGCAATTGGGTTGCTGGTACCGGCGTTGCTAAGCGTATGCCGTATGATGTTTCCGGCAAAGGATCTGCGTCTAACTCTGCATGTTTAAGTCGTAATAAATAATCTTCACGATTAGTTTGTCGCTGATTCACACGGATAACCAGCGGTGGATGGACATTATTTGCAGTTAAAATAGCTTGCCAGTGCGTTGGCCATGCGATTTTTATCGCATCAATCCACCAAGTTGGATGTGCATAATGCGCTTCAAGCTGGGCGGCAATTTCAGTAGTCAAAAAATCTTGGCGGCGCAAATATTCACGTAATACAGCATTTACTAATCCTTTTGCCCACGGTTTTTTTAATGAAACGGCAGCATTGACAGTTTCTGCTACCGCAGCATGTGCAGGTACTTGCATCTCGCTGAGTTGGTATAGTCCAACCAATAATAAAGCTTGAAGTTGTTGTTCTTTAGCTTTTAATGGCTTAGTCAGTAATTGTGTTAACAGATAAGTTAAACGTGGATAAAAACGGCAAACGCCATAACTGACAGTTTGTACCCAGGCGCGATCGCGTGTTGTCAGTGTGGGCAATGTCTTCGCTAAAACATCAGATAAAGAATGTCCTTGCATTACTTGTTGGATAACTTGTGCGGCAATTAATCTGCTATTCATGTAAATGCTTGACCTTCGATTAAATCATGTTGTCGTGCATGATAGAAATCAGCAGCGGTAATGATTTTGCCGCCAGGTAATTGTACTTGTAATAAACGTAACATCCCGTTGCCAGTGGCGATATCTAATCCTGTTGGAGAAGCTTTGATTAAGGTGCCGGGTGCAATAGAAAGATTTTGCGAAGCGTGCGAAACGGCTTGCCAAATCCGTAAACGTTCACCGTGCCATTGACAATAAGCCACTGGCCAAGGATTAAAAGCACGAATTTTCTGTTCTAAACGGATGGACGATTCTGACCAATCGAGTAATGCTTCTTCTTTACTGATTTTTTGGGCATAAGTGGCTAACTGATTATCTTGTGGTTGCGGTGTTAATTGCCCTATTTTTTCTAAAGTTTCTAGTAAGGCTGCTGCACCGATCTGTGCGAGTTGATCGTGCAACGTTTGTGAGGTTTCGTTTTGCGTCAGCGTATAAGGGTGTTGTAATAAAATCGCACCTGTATCTAAACCCGCATCCATTTGCATAATCGTCACACCAGTTTGTTTATCGCCTGCAAAAATCGTGCGCTGAATCGGAGCGGCACCGCGCCAACGTGGTAATAAAGACGGATGGATGTTGATGCAGCCTAAGCGTGGAATAGTAAGAACAGCGGTTGGCAATAATAAGCCATAAGCAGCAACCACCATCACATCAGCTTTTAAATCAGCTAACTGTGCTTGTTCGGCTGCTTCTTTTAATGAAGCCGGTTGAAACAAAGGTAACTGCGCGCTGAGTGCCAGCGTTTTCACCGGGCTAGCGGTTAAATGTAATCCTCTGCCTGCAGGACGATCAGGTTGCGTATAAACTGCAACAATACGATGCGTGGTTTTCAATAATGCAGCCAGTGCTACAGCAGCAAAAGCCGGTGTGCCAGCAAAAATAATATTTAAGGATTTTTCCATGGAGAGAGTTAAGCTCGTCGTTTGCTTTTCTCGACTTTTTCTCGAATGCGCTCTTGCTTTAAGCGAGAAAGATGATCGATAAATAAAATACCATCAAGATGGTTGATTTCATGTTGAAAACAAGCCGCCATCAAATTTTCACCCTCTAGTTCGTAAGTGTTACCATCAATATCCATAGCACGCAAGCGCGCTTTTAACGGACGGTTTATTTTATCGTAGATACCACCACCTACGGAGAGGCAGCCTTCTACTTCGGTTTGTATACCTTCGTGAGAAATAATTTCTGGGTTAATCGCGCAATATTTTTGATCACGTGTTTCTGATACATCCATGACAAAAATACGATGATGAATACCAACTTGCGTAGCAGCAAGACCCACACCATGGTTGGCATACATAGTTTCATACATGTCTTCTACGATTCGTCGTATATTGTCATCAATCTGCGTGACTGGTTGGGCTTTTACACGTAATCGTGGATCGGGATAACGCAAAATAGTTAATAATGCCATAGATCATCTCTTTACTGATGTTTTTGTATTAATAATGAACAATTGGTTTGATGGAATATTTTAACATTAAATAGTTAATATTTCACACCTTTATAGTCTTGGCCGCCGGGTGTATAATTAAAAAAGTTATCCATAGGATATGGCTTTTATCGCAAAAGGAGTTTCACTATGAAAAAAATTACGCTTGTTCTCGTTATGATGGTTGTTGGTGCATTGCTAAGCAGTT
>DATAXC010000044.1:0-2210 GCA_036266895.1 Gammaproteobacteria bacterium | reverse complement strand
TAAACATTAATTTGATAATCTTGTAGGTTTTTGGTCATGAGTAATTCTGGATGTACAACGGGATGCGTTAAATCACTAAAAAAACCGACTATACAAAATAGAGTAATGAAGAATGTAGGTGCCGCAATAATTAATATGAGCGGATAAAATAAAATACGCAATAATTTTGGCATGATAGGAAATGTATTCAAGAAGAAAATTTTCATGCTTAAAATTAAAACAACCACCCAAAATAATAAATGCGCGAAACTCATGGCTAACTGGTTATTCAATTCGATAGTGATATCAGAATTATACGCAAATCCGCCTAAAAACAAGATCGGCGCAATTAAATGAAAACTCAGCCAGATGGTTACAAACAACACCGGTAAAATAGCTACGCTAAGCGCTATTCGACGTATTTTATTTTTATAAGCGGCTTTAATAATAACAAATAATGCTAGTAAATTAGCAAAAAAGCAAAAAATATGAAATAGGCCGGCGTGATAACCAGCAAAACTATAAGTGAGAATCGCTAATAAACTAAGCAAATAAGCGTAAAATAACGTATTAATCAATGACTTGTTGTTATTGTAAAGTGCTGGGTTATTAACATTCAATTGGATGGTTGTCATGGCGTGTGTCACTCTGGTTATTTGTATATCAAGTAGGCTAAAAATTGAGAGATGAAAGATTAATATTAATCTCTGTGAAAAGCAATGATTAGCGCTCGTGCCAATAAACGTATCCGTTTCTCGTAGTCTGGGTGGAAATCGGTGATAATTTTACAAAGGTTATTATCCCTGTGCATGCCAATCATTTCGAGGACAATATGCTACTCCGATGTCACCAGTGGAGGACGAAAGTCCTCCTTGCTGGTTGCCTCAAAGGTAGTTTATACCTTATTCTCTACTTACAATCCCGCAAAATGTCCGCCAGAAAAAATTGAGCGGAGTCATGTACTATCGCGAGCATTTGTGCGGGATCCGGTAGATGGCTTCATGATTGTAATTTTTAGGCCATTTACCGGGTCCCGCACAAATACCCGTGACACTACATCACTTCGTTCAAGTTTTTTGAACGGGTATTTTGCGGGATGACATCTAATTGCTTAGTTGTCATCAAAATGACTGACATGCACAGGAGTAACATAAGACGAGAGGAGCTTTATTCTCTTTTGCCTTATGCAAAGAGAAAGTAATTTCTAGACATGCCCTTAAGTTTTTCTTAAGCCAATTATGTTAGCATCATCCATCTTCAATACAGAAGAAAAAGCACGCAAAGCGGCTGACCCTGAATATCAACAAGAAATAACTCAGGCGCTGGAAGAATGGGAGTTAATCGAAAAAGAAGAAAAAGAGTTTACTGAAGAAGCAGCAAAAGATAAGCCGCTTGTTCCTTCAAGTGAAGCATCTAGTAAATATGGCCCATCGATTTATGAAGATGTAGGACTGAGTATATTTAACAATACACCATCCCCGACAAGTACAACAACTACCACCACGACAACAGTTGCCCCTAATGATTCTTTTAAGCCGGAAGATACAACATCTAAAAAACCCGGATTATTTAGCCGACTGTTTCAAAAAGTTGATCGAGCTATAGGAGCATTAATAGCGCCATCACCTGACCCGCTCACTAATGATGAGAACGGCAAACAAGAACAGGTAGAAAAGGAAATTGGTCGTTTGAGTGTTTAACTTTTAAAAGCGTTGGTAGCCTGGGTGGAGTGCGCAGCACGGAACCCGGGGCTTATGGTATCGAATATTTATGCTAACCGGATTATCAACCTAAAGACCTTGCAAATAATCATGCAGCAATGCGATCGGCAACGTTACGCATTGATCAGATAAAGTTAATGGCTGACCACCTGCAGTGACAACCACCAAAGGTGTTTTAAGAGCAAACACTTTTTGAAATGCTGGCGGATAAGCTAGCGATCGTGAAATGCCGTGAATAGCATATTTAATTTCAAATGCTTGCACTTTACCTTGTTCTGTCTTTATGATCAGATCAACTTCTTCTTGCTCTTTCGTACGCCAAAAAAATAATTCCCAATTTTTATTATAATTTCTTATAAATTTAACTATTTCAGCAACCACTAATGTTTCAAATAAACTGCCTATTTGTGGACTATTTAATAAAGGCATTAATTCAGACCAACCCTGCAGCCTCACTGCCAAACCAGTATCTAAAAAGTATAGTTTAGATCTTTTAATGAGTCGCTTATT
>DATAXC010000010.1:0-2322 GCA_036266895.1 Gammaproteobacteria bacterium | reverse complement strand
AATAATCGGAACCTTGTTTGCATGTCATTAAACAAATTGCCTATGTGTCTGAACATGATAATATTTATATTGGAGTTAAATAGCGGCCTTATGAAAATTACTCTTTACCATGTAGATGCATTTACTGACAAGATTTTTAGTGGTAATCCAGCTGCTGTGTGCGTAATGCCTGAATGGTTGCCAGATAATATGCTGCATCAAATTGCAAAAGAAAATAATTTACCTGTCACGACATTTCTCGTGCGTGATAATGAAAAATTTAATATTCGCTGGATTACCCCCGAATATGAGCTTGATATTTGTGGACATGGCTCATTATCTGCAGGATATGTGATTTTTAATTTTATCGACCCACGATTACAGAATGTTGATTTACATTCTCGCAGTGAAGTGCTGCCAGTAACACGTAATAAGGGTTTAGTGACACTTAACTTTCCTGCTAAAAACATTGAGCCTTGTTCGTTACCATTATTGGAGCAGGGTCTTGGTCTAACTCCAAAAGCTATTTATCAGCATAAAAAGGAGCGTTGTATTGCCGTTTTTGATTCGGAAGAAGAAGTTAAACAATTGAAGCCCAATATGCAGATTCTAAAAAAACTGGAACATCGTGGCATTTCAGTCACAGCTCCCGGTGTTGATGTGGATTTCGTTTCGCGTACCTTCTATCCACAAAAAACGATTTCAGAAGATCCCGCAACGGGGGCGTCACATTGTTTGTTAGCGCCATATTGGTCTAGTAAATTAAACAAAACTGCTTTCCATGCCAGACAAGTTTCTGAGCGTGGCGGCGAGATATTCTGTCAATATCAAGATAACCGTGTGTTGATTAGCGGCCACGCCGTATTGTATATGCAGGGAACAATTGTTCATCATGATAATTAATCCGTATTTAATATTTGATTTTGATGGCACATTAGTTAATAGCTTTTATACGGTGATGGAAAAATTTAATCTACTCGCGGATGAATTTAATTTTCGAAAAATAAATAGTAATGAAATAGATAGCTTGAGAGATTTAACATCGACAGAGCTTGTTAAATATTTAAAAATACCTTTTTATAAAATTCCTATTGTGTTACGTTCTGCAAGAAAACATATGCAGAATGAAATGAAAAATTTATCGTCTTTCACGAATATTCCTGAAACGCTGCAAGTACTTTATGAGATGAAAATTCCACTCGGAATCTTAACATCTAATTCTTTAGAAAACGTAACGGCATGGCTGGAACGTAATAAAATTCAGCACTTGTTTAAATCCATTCATATTGAATCGAACTATTTCGGGAAAAAACGCATATTACAAAAAATTATTAAATCTTACAAAATAGATAAATCACAAGTATTTTATATTGGCGATGAAACTCGTGATATAGAAGCAGCCAAAGAATGTGATGTATATTCTATTGCTGTTACATGGGGATTTAATTCTGAAAAAATTCTTTCACAACATCAACCGCATTATATCGCAAGAAAACCTGAAGATATTTTAACTATATGCAAATAAGAAATTATATTGTATGGAAGCAACGACTACGATATTATTTTGCCTAGCCGATAAATTTTTAAGAGAATAGGAAAAATCTTATGTTCACACATAAACTTTATCTTAAAGTACTCGTGACATACTTGGCTGAAGTCCAAGCATTTTACACGAATCAATCCTGGAGCGCCTATTTATTAGGCCTCGCATTACGTGAGAATACACTTGGAAACAAGCAATTTCTTAAGGAATTTATTAATCATATTCAAACTGAAAATGTAGCAGATCAAGATGAAATATCCAATGCAACGCTTTACAAGCTTTTTTCTTTTTTACTCAGGCATAAATACACTGATGATGGCGATTTATTAATTGATAAATTTGATAAGGCTATTGGCTGGAGTGTGAATGATAGTTGGACTTCACCTATTCCTCAAGATATGAGTTACATGGTTAAATATTTTGAAACTTGCAACGAAGAGAATATTTCCACTTTCCCGCTTTTTTGTCAGTTAATGTCTCTTTGCAAACAACCTCACGGAATAAGTAATCTCGACTCTGTTTTGTATGGAATGCGGCGTTCCAAATCCATTTTTACTGCCGACAATCTGATTTTGGCTATTCAATATCTTAAAGGCAATCATAGACATGAACTCGCTTGGGCGCTGGATCATATGCGGGAATATAATTTATTACCTCAGGATAACCCTCAACTTGCCCAGGCAAACTTCACCCTTCTGCTAAGAAACCCAGCAAGGGCCGGCACAGAAGCAGCCAATTTTAGAGCTCTATTTAATTTTCAATTGTTTAATCAGGCCAACTTTGAGGCTTGCATGAAACAT
>DATAXC010000206.1:0-6827 GCA_036266895.1 Gammaproteobacteria bacterium | reverse complement strand
AACTCTTCTTTTCTCAAGCTTTCTAAGTGCACAATGCAGTCGCGGGCAATATTAATTATCAATGTTTTTTGTTTTAAAATAGCCTCATAATTCTTTAAATCGTCCAACATATTTTTATACTGTGTTAGGGTTTTTTCGGATGAAAAAACTTTATCTAGTTTGTTTATTAATTCTGATATGGGTAACACAAATCGTGCTATCAATTGGAAATAATTAAAAAATATTTCTTGGTATTGCTTGAGCACATTTGCCAATGCTTGTTTCCTACATATTTCTGGGCGTTGTTGATGAATCGCAGCAATCATTTTCTTAATGGTTTGTTTTTCTTCAGGGCTTAACTTTTTTAAACTATTTTCATTAGAGCTATTTAATAGCTGATTTAAATTTTCTGGGATAAGTATTTCTTCATTTTTATTTATCACACGGTATATCAATCGATATTGTTGATCGGTTTTAAATAAATAATAAGCAGGGTTGGGTTGAGGTTTTTTGTTGGATGGCGCTGAATATCCGCCCAGATGAAGTTCATATTCCATCTGGGTCTCAACAGTTTTTCTCATGCGAGAAAATATTATTTCAATCGATGTAAATGCTAACGTGACTGAAGCTAACGCAGAAAAAGTGCGATAAAAATCTGAGCCGCTGTGCTCAGTGATGTGCTTAAAATATTCAGCGTAAGAAAATAAACGCTTTAATGTGCTTAGTCCATCCGCATTAACTGGATAAAGTGGTTTGATATTGGATATTTCGCTAAGTGTTTTGCAAATTTCCGGGTCATATGCCATGTCTTCTTTGCTAACTTCAAAAAAGAAATCTTGAACTAATTTGTTAATATGCTCCCATTGTGTTTCTGATATGCGAAGTTTTTCTATTGTCTCATTGGTTTTTAATATTTCAGCAAAGGCACTTTGTGCTTCGCACATCTTTTTAAGAGTGGGAGATACATCGCTTAATTTTTTTCTATGCGCATGTAAATCTTTCAACAAGTACTGAATGTTGCGCTTTTGTGGATCTAATGATTGGGGCGCTAATAAACTGATGCGTGTTTCAAAAAGCGCGTCGGTTTGTTTGAATTCAGTCATTTTATGAGCAATTTTTTCTTCATTACCATCATTTAACCCTGATTTTTTTGCGTTTTCATAATGTTTTTTTACTTCATCTAAAAATCGTTCATTTTTGTTTCCGGGCATAATAAAAAATACTCGATCCACCGCTAAATTAAATGGAGATAGACTTAAATGAGATGCGGTATTCAGTATCTTTTGTATTTCTTGATGACCACGATAAAAATAGTTTCGAATGGCGTGTGGGCTAACATTATTATTAGATGCATTAACGTCTAATAATAATTGTCCTAGTCCATAGGTTCGAAAATCTTGGGTGGCTTGTGTAATTTTATTAATATAAGCTTTTGTGAATGTTTCATAGATAATGGAATAGGATATCTGTACATCAGTGATTAGCGCTAATCTATGTTCTTTTAACGCTGCTATTTTAGTGGATAATTGGCTTTCTTCTTCTTGTAATTCACATGTTGTTGTATCTTTCTGTTGTTCTCGATTTTGCTCTAATGCTTGTTCGGTTTCTAAAATAACGGCATTAGTCAGGTAAACAATCTCCATCGCTTTGGTGAAGTCCAAGAGCATTTGTGCAATGGAAATTGTAACCACTGCATGTTGTGGGCGAACGGTAATACAAAATCTTTTGCCATCAGCATCTACTTCGGGTTTAACCAAATTATTTAAATCCGCATCTGTTATACCTAAAATAGTTTTTTTTATGTGTTTTTTAACATGATTGACTAACGGTATCATATTGTCGTTAACTTCGAGTTTATTCGAACGAAAAACCGTTTCTACGCCAGTTACAGGATTAGCGAGCGTGCTGTTGCTTTCGGTTAAAAGGATGTCATCTTCATTGGTTGCGGGCCATGTGATAGTGGTGGCTGTGGCGGCGATGGGAGGGATTTGTTGGAGGATATTTAGAATAATTTTTTCATCGTTTGTCATGTGTGCGATCTCGTTAGAGTGAGTGTTATTGTGTCGTTTGTGTGGGGTTATTCTACTGGATGAAGCTTAAAGTTATATTAAGGGCACCTCTAGAAATTGTTTTTTTGCGCTAGCACATTGTTGGGCTTATTTTTAAAATGCTCATTTATAAGGTATAAACTCCGCTTTTAAAAATGAGCCCGCCTCGTTCTAGCGCAAAAAACTCAATTTCTAGAGGTGCCCTTAAGAGAAGATTTTGTGAGGAGTTTGATTTTTGTCCTGTCAAAGGGGATTTGATGTTTTATACAGGCAAAAAATGCCCTCTCCCGCCCTGTCTGGCACCCTCCCCCGTAAACGGGGGAGGGGATAATAGATGGGCCAAGTTTTTTTCGTGCGCTGAAAAACACACGGGCAATGGTCAAGTTTCTCCCCGTTTACGGGAGAGGGGGAGTTGATTTACCGATCTATATTATTGGAGGGTGCCCGACAGGGCGGGAGAGGGCAGCGCACAGAGCATTTGCAACCCTATATCGCCGGCACCATCGATACTTTGCGCTTCACATTGGCGCGTTCTAACCAAATACCGCTTTTATCAATCGAGAGTACTTTCGAGCCGTCTATCGGCAGGTAATCTCCTACCGCGACTTGATATAATCTACCCTGATAACCCATGACAGCACTCCATCTATGGTGCAATTGAGTGACAGAAATCACGCTATAACCCGCTTCTTGCGCTGCGGGCTCACCACCCTGGGCACCTGTAGTTGGCGTGACTAATTTTTGTGCATATTCACCAGGCGGGACGGGCGGTTCACTTGGGTTTAGTAGCGCGACTATATTTTTTTGCGTGGAAAGGGTATCGAAACGTGCAGCCATAATCGCCCTATTGTTTTCAACAATTTCACGTTCTATTTTTAACATTTGCAATTCATTGAGCGCAGAAACATATTTAGCTTCTAAGTCTTGTTGTTGCTTAAGTAATTGCAATTCGCGTGGTGTTAACGGTACCGGTGCGGGTCTGGTTAATGCCACTGCTTTTGGTGCAGACGGCTGTATCGTGTTCATGGTATTGGCAGCGGCTACAGGTGCAACAACACTATTTTGATTGGGACGTATTAAACCAACCAACTGCCAAATTAATACACCTAAAATAATGACAAAAATAACAAGAATGACTTTTTGACGCGTTGTCATGTTAGAGAATGCTTGCGGTATCATAAGTTAGCTGCCTATCATTTCAAAAATAATTGAACCGGATACATTACCATTGTTTACAGATAGCTTCATATTGCGAAGCACCATCGGCAAATCTTTTGTTTGTTGACCAATTAACACTAGCATATCAGGCGACACATTACTTACATTAATAGTAAATGTAGTTAAATGGTAGAGCGGTTTGTTTTGTATCGCGCCTAATGTCATTTTATTGCCCGGATAAACGGCTGCTAATTTGTCTATCATGAGTCCTAAGACTTCTTGCAAATCATAAATGGTGGTTGGCGGTGGTCGATTGCTGGTTTTTACTTTTACAGTGAGTAGAATACCAGAAGGCTTAATTGTAAATACGGCATCATTCAATTTTGTCCATTCATCTAAACTGGCGACTTTACCGCCAAAAGACACGATATTCGCTTGTAATACACCATTTGCATAATTTACTGTACTGACTGACCAACCGGGGATAGTTAATAATAAAGTCAATTGATTGACCACTTGTTGAATTTCTTGATCTGGCGCAGGTGAAGTTAACATCGTGTAATAAGTTTGATAAGGATTGACGGTAACCGCAGGGGGTGGTGCCGGCCGTGAAAAAAACGTCCATAGCAATACACCTATAATGACAATGGCAGCACTAATACCCACTTCTCGTACTGGAAAAACCCCAATCCCTTGTGCTCTCAGCGCAGCTTCAACCACTTGTAATTGATAGATTTTTAACAAGGGAACGTTAATAAAGGCAGGTTGATCTAATTGGGTGAATGATTTGATGGAACCGGGTTCAAAAGTTAACTTACCTTCTTCATGTGTTCTGCTAATTGGCACATCACCATATAAATAAATGGCAAAATTGTTTTTTTGCGTTAAAAAAATAACAAGCTCTTCGATAATGCTGTCAACGGGAAATAAGCCATCTAAATAAACCGCACCGGCTTTAACAATAACCAAAATGGCTTCAGCGGTACCAGGTACTGCTTCGCAATAAATCATGTCTTGAGGTGATTTAAAATAATGCCAAATCGATTCGCCAAGCAAATAACCGGTATCGGGAGAAAAAGCCACTTCATATTGCAGCGCGTCTTTGCGTTGTATGGCAAGATAGCTGCCATATTGCTCACTTAATTGCAAAATATCTTTCTTTAACGCATTTTTATTTTTCGCAGTCAAGGTATCCCGATAAGATGGTATGACAAAATGTTCGCCATCTTCTCGGGTGATATAAGCCATTATGCGCTTCCATGCAAAATGATTGGGGTAATTAACACGATCGTTTCCGTTTGGATTTGTTGCGCGGCTTTACCGCCTAATGCTTGGAAAGTAAGAAATTGGCTAGCGCCTGCGGTATTCGTTACTTGTCTGAATCCTGATAAAATTAAGGTATCGCCAGAATTTATTTTACTGCGTTGATTAAAATGCTTTTGTGTAATATTAGGCAATTGTACTGCGGTGCCATTGCTGCCATCGCCAAATTCGGTAAAGCCATTATTGGTGGATAAATCGGCATTCACTTGCAAATAAATGCCATTGCCCATAATTTTCGGCAAGATATATAAGGTCAAGCCAGTAATCACCGTGCCCGGGGTGATTTGTGACGTGACGGTACCGATATTGGTATTGCTGCCGCCGCTATTGGAACCGGCTAAAGAAGTATTTTGTACGCTAGCCACATAACCATTTTGTTGCACAATACGCACGACGGAGACTTGATTGTTCAAACAAACCACGCGTGGTTCTGAGACTACCGAGGTTTTCCCTTGTTGATTGAGCGCATTTAATAATATCGAGTTCGGCGCACTGCTATCGCCTTGAAAGCCAAATTTAGGAATACTGCTTGAGGACGTCGCACTTGAACCAGCAGCGGGCACGATGCTAATCGGTGTACCGTAATTGCCGGTAATGACAAAATCGGTATTATTAAAGGCTTTGCTGACCACTTGCCAGTTAATACCAAAATCGGTGGCATTGGTTAAATTCATTTCCAATACTTGAATTTTTACTAGCACTTGCTTAGACATATTGCTATTCAAATTATGGATATATTGTCCAATCAACGCTACGTTAGTTGGACGATCGCGTACTGTTAATGAAGTGGTTGATTCTGACACAATCACTTTCCCATCCGGTGATAAAATTTGTTTGATGGTACTGTCTAAATCTTTCCAAAGAGAGAGCGTACCTTTCAAACTGCTATATTCATCAGCAGAAGCATCGGTACTGACATAATCTGCTACCGTACCATTGACTGCACCACTACCCGAGCCAGCATTGGTTGTATTGGAGCCAGTTGATGAAGATGATTTACCCATTAAATAGTCAGTCGCACCTGGCATGAAGGCAATATCGAAGGTTTTAGTAATAAACGCTTGCCAATAAATCGAATTATTGCGTACCGTATAGACATAACCTGTCTTAGAAGCTAATAAATCCAAAGCACCTTTGATAGAGCCAGTATAATTCATGCTAATTGGTAGTGAAGGATCGAGTCCCGCTTGATATTTTGTTAATATTTGACCGTTGCCGCCACTGGCAACCGTACGACTGTAATAAGAGAAAGGTAGTTTATCACCACGAATTACAATTCTGTGCTTAAGCCAAGCAGGATCTTTGTTTAAATTAATCGGCGTGGTGTCGACATACGCGCCATCTTTCATTACCAAGGAAGGTGCGGGTTTGGCATTCGCATCTTGTTTACGTATTTCATCGGCGCCTTTTAATTTAACATCGGCGACATTTCCTTCAGTTTGGTCATAGAGTGGCGAACGGCAAGCAGTGAGTGCTAATGCAGCAGCAAGCAAAAAAATAATCCATCGGTTTAATCGCATGTTAAATAGTTTCCATATTCCGTATTATTTAGACAGGCTTTAGTGCCTGTCATTGTATAAAATCCGCTGAACGCTATATCCTCTTATGTTTTTTGTCTTGGCACAATAGCTACTGTGCGATTTGACATATACATCACTGCTTGTAATGGAAATGGCTGTAACAATTTTTCTATCACATTCGGTAAGCTGGATCCTGTGACTCGGCCATCATAATTGTAGTCATAAGGGGCTTTCCAAACCACTTTCCAATGATAGCGATGCATGATGCGTTCGATATTTTCTTTTAATGAGCCACTAATACTGACTGCATACACCGGCGCAGTGGGGCCTAAGCGAGCATATTGGTTAGGGAAAGAATCGGTATTATAAGGGGTATAAGTTGGTGCTTTAGCGCCTGAATAAACGTTTGCCTTGGGCGATGCCGCTTGAAAAAAAGGTTCGCGTGGCATAGAAGATTGTGGAGTGGATACTTGCCAGCCAGCGAGCACGCTTGTAGAAACAAGCAAAGCACATGCACCGACTATACGACACAGCAATGCAACGGCTTGGCATCTCATCTTTATCTCCATGATCAAGAGCCTATCAATTAATTAGCTCTTAAGTATAGTGGTTATTAAGGGTTTGTTCCAAGTGTTTTGTATTCGCTTCTGTGGTATCGGTTCACTATCATTCAGTAGTAAAAAAGAGCCTTGCATCCGCTGGCATTAATTGGACTACAATCCAAGTTTTTAGTGTGAAATTGATATAAAATGGAGTATACTCCTGATTATGCCAAAAAATAAAGGACTGCACTCCAGAT
>DATAXC010000340.1:0-4291 GCA_036266895.1 Gammaproteobacteria bacterium | reverse complement strand
CCTGAGGCTGCCCTTTCCAAACTGGGAGTAATCCAAACATCGTCTCTTGGGAGATGCTGCGCAACAAATAATTTATACCATTGATGCTTTGGTGACGACATCTAGGCTTTTGAATCGTCAAAACCATATTCGTTTGAAGATTAATATCTGTCAGTCCCCAATGTTTCGCGGCTGACAGCCCTCCTATATAGCACGGTCGAAAAAGATCCTCAGCGATAACCCAAGGCTCCATTAGCGATATATCAGCAACACCAGATTTACGCGGCTCAGTAAGATACAATCCTCGTTTAATTCTGGATAAACTTCCTGCCTCTGCCCAGCGAGCCATTAGTTTCGCAACGGCTTGTTTTGGCATATTCAAAATTGTTGCAGCTTCCGCAACGGAAATTGTATGGTGAGTGCCGTTAGTAATGGCTATCAATCGCTTTTGATTAAGCTGCAGATTTCCAATGTCTGGTAATGCACTCATATTAAATTCAGCTATGTTGGTTATGCGAATATCGACATACAAAGTATAGCGATTTTTCTATCAAAAGTCATGCTCCTTATTACAAGCTAAAGAAGGCGCAATAAGGCTTAAAGTTGCAAATTTTGTTCCATGTGGAACACCTCTGAACAAACTTATCTGTCAGGTCGTTAGTGTTGCACCAAGAAAAGAGAGCGCCAATATGGACAATTTTGATTGAACCTAATCATAAGTCAGTCGATATACTATGGCACCGACTTCATCTACTAGCTCCCATAAATCTACACTGTTCTTTACCTGAATTAAATTTGAAAACGCTAATTTTAACTATATTTCAATATGTTAACAAAATTCTCCCCGGGGGAGAATTTGCAAAATCCTCAAAACACCCCATTTAAAATGGCAACCTTAACCCATTAACATCGTGTACAACGACTTGAGTATTTTGCGAGATACCCACCCTACCCCAGTTTATTAATAGCAATTATTTTAATATTCTTGAGTAACATTTTCTGCCGTCATTTTACATCTGGCACAAGGCTCACCTGACATTAGGCAACAACTAATATGATAAGCACTCACTTTCAAACACACAGAAATACAATGAGTGACAGTTATGGCTTCGCTAGATTAATAAGCTGATAAGTCGTAGTAACTAAGCTGCATCATTCTATAATGAAGTGGATCCTTCAAAGCAGTTGAGACTGCTTGTCCTTTTGATCAAGATGTATAGTTCCATCAGATAATCCCTGCCTCATTTTACCGTAATATAGTTCCGCATAAGTAGAACGAATAGATGCTATTCAACCAAGGGTTTGCCAAAGCTAGTGTGGCGTAACTATAGCTTATAAATAACATACCGTAGGTGAGGCAGTAATTTGAGACTATTAAATGAGCCATATCTTTGCATAGCGTTTATAAACATAGCTATATCAAGACGGGAGTCTCTTGTTATAAGGACTACAACGATATTTAGGATTTCAATAGCTCATGGCTACTTATAATAAATTAGCATCTCAATGGAGTAGTACAGCCACTAAAGCAGTACATGCGCACCTACATAATAAGAGCCTATGATGATAATGGTTAGAACAGATTTATCGATATTAGTGCAGGTAACGAAATTGGTTGAGACGAAAAAAAATATTAATCATTGAGTAACCGCTTATGTTGCCGAATTATTATTGTTAAGCCAAATGAACTAATAACATTAAACAAAAGATGTCGTATGGTATTAGTAGAGTAGGGGCTTTATAAGCAAATTTACTCCCATAAAACTACACCATTCCCATACATCTACACCATTCTCTCCCATAAAACTACACCATCACAAATTTCTACACCTAACATCCTATATTCCTACACCATTTCTCCCATAGACCAACACCATGAAACCCATATCACTACACCATTAAAACTTTGTTTTAATATATAATTCATAGACTTATGACTAACATCTGGTTTCTAATATATGAATTTTAAAATAAAAATATATATTTTCTTTTATTAAATAGTACATTATGCCTCTTGCAAAATATTTCGCGCAGGGATAATCTAATTAGCAATAGTACAAAGTGCCTTATTAGGAGAACGGATGAAAGTTATTACCACGGCTGGAAACAAAGGCGGAATAGGGAAGTCGACCATAGCTCTAACTCTCGCTCAATACCTCGCTAAATGTAAAAACATGAAAGGCGCATTCATTGACTTGGATCCGCAAGGAAATTCATCATCCAGTTTAATTCCAACTACGCGCGATCCCTCTCATCCAACTGGATATATGCCAAAAGCACATCCCGAATGGGATCCAGATAATTTACCAGAAGATGATCTGCATTGGGATGGTGTTAGCAGCATCGCTGATATATTTACAGGAAAGTCTATCTACGCATATCCAACATGGGTTGAGAACCTGCAGTGCTTCCCGTCATTCGCATCATTGCTGGAAGATGCGCAGCGTGTTTTAAAAGTAGATGTAAAAGAGAAAGTAATAAATCGTCTGAAAGAGTTTACAACGTTACTATCAACACATAGTGATTACGAATTCATTATCATCGACACTAATCCACAATTTGGACCATTGACAATGGCAGGTCTGCGAGCAGCAACACATGGGTTATTGCCCACTGAGCTGGAGCAATATGGCATTAATGGAACCATTGGTATGATTGAAGCCATATCTCAGGAGCAATTGAGAAGACAAAAGGATGATACGATTAAAATCGCTGGAATCTTACCTAACCAGGTTAGAAAAACGGCTGTGCATACCAAATTTCTTAATGACTTACGCTCCATAGAAAAATCAGAAGAATGGCTACTGCCGCCAATTGCGCAACGAACAATTTACACTGAGCTTGTCGTCGAAAATGCCAGGCCAAACTGTGTATTCAACTTAGCACCGGCACACCCAGCAAGAATTGAAAGCGAGCGGTGGTGCTCGTATGTTTACGACAGGGTTTTCAAAAACGTATACAACAAAGTGTACGAAGGAGAGGACGCATCCTATGGTTAGTAAATTCAAGTTAGACACGAATAAATCTGGCGATACAAAAGAAGCGATAACTAGGACTTTAGCGATCGCGAATAACTACGCTGGTGAGTTATCAATTGAAGTTTTGTCTTTAGATAAAGTCGAAGTGGATCCAGACAATAATCGTGAATTGGCATTAACACTTCATGATGCCTTGAATGGACTCAATGACTCTGACCCTGATATTGTGCGAAAAAAGCGAGAGTGGAAGTCATTAGAATCCCTTGCAAAAACCATACGTGATGATCAATTAATCAATCCAATCTTTGTTTATAGATATGGTAATAAGTGTCGGTTAATTGCTGGTGAGAGAAGAACTTTAGCTTCTGCAATAGCTGGGAAGAAAGAAATTATCGCCAGAATTGCCAGTCAGAGGCCGGTCGGCACAAAATTAAAAGTTCTACAGTGGATTGAAAATAATGAGCGAGTCGACCTGTCACTTGCTGAAAGGGTTGCAAGCCTTGAAGCAATCATCAAGGAATACTTAGTCGAGAATAAGGCTAATAGTAAAGAACGTATAACGTCTAAAATATTGAGCGAGTTAACTGGAATGTCAGATACTCAGTCAAGAAGGTATCTTCTTATTCTGCAGGCAAAACCAGAGATTAAAACGGCGATCGTTGAAGGTAAGCTAGAAAACGTAAAATTAATTGAATTGATTATTTCAATTGATAACCAAGAGAACCAACAGGCTATATTGAACGCTGCTTTAACAGGCTTAACTTTTGAGGAAGTCTTAAAGTTAAAAAATGAAATTGAATCTGGTTCTGGTCGAGAAAGTAAAAAGAGTATTCGCGGCCGTAAAAGAGAGAATATCAGCTTAGGTAAAGTGAAGCCTAATATTGCGAAAATAATTTTCGAAGCCTTAATTTCTAGTAAAACATTGAAGAAAAGTATTATCGAGAAAATGAGTGTTATCAGTGAAAAAGTTCACTGGGATAATGGCGAGTCAGTCCAAGCTTTTTTTAAAGATATAATGTCTCTTATTGCTCAGGAAGCATGATCAAGTATGAATACTGTTAAGCTGAATTCACTCAAATTGAGCAATGATGCAAAAGACAAGAAAATCATTACGTTCACTTTAAACAAAGAGATGCAAGAGTCGTTAAGGGACGTATTAATTCAGTCGGAGCATTATAATTTAAAGAAGAAATCAGATTGGATAAATGCCCCCAGTGTCAGGAAAGTTGTCGCCTCTGAATAAAACAAACTCAAGGGGGCAAAGGAGCCCTTATGAGACAAGTCACTAGATATCCCACCGAGATAAAAGCAAGTGTATTGACAAAAGCGTTGGC
>DATAXC010000290.1:0-3498 GCA_036266895.1 Gammaproteobacteria bacterium | reverse complement strand
CCGAGATAGACTAAATCAAATGCTGGAAAATCTTGATCTCGCAGATGAAATACGCTTCTTAGTGTTTGTTCATAATCTTTAGCAGCTTCTATCGGAGCAGCGTAGGTAGTGGGTATTCGATAAACATGGCTTGGCTTGATGGGTACTTTCGAAAATAAATATTGGACTGCCATATGATAATTACTTTGGCTATCGTCAATAGGCACATAACGTTCATCGCCAAAAAAAAATTGAATTTGTTGCCAGGGAATAGTTTTTTGATACTCTTCCACACTGGTTAAAGCATCAAAAAATAATTTTGGTGTGCTGCCGCCAGCCAACACCACAGAAAATAGGCCTTTGTCTTGAACAGCAGTCATCGCGCGCTGACTAAAATCTTTTGCAGCAAACAAAAATAATTCATTTGCATCAGCGAAAATTCGAATTTCTTTATTGTTGGCTAGAGTAACCATTTACGGCCATCTTTCAGTAATAGCTCATCTGCTTCATTCGGCCCCCAAGTTCCCGCTGCATAGTTGGGAAAATCACGGGGAGGTAATGCACCCCAAACATCTAAAATAGGCTGTACTAATGCCCATTCTGTTTCTACCATATTAGCGTGATTAAATAGTAATTGATCGCCTTTCATGCAATCATACAAAATCGTTTCATATCCCGTTTGTGGTTTAATGCCAAAATAATCACTGTATTTAAATTTCATATTAACTTGTCCTAATTGTAAATCTGGGCCGGGAATTTTTGCATTAAACCGTAATGAGATCCCTTCTTCTGGTTGAATAAATATATGTAATAAATTCGGCATGACTTTAGATGCAGATCCATTAAACAAGGCGGACGGCCCTGATCTGAATTGAATAATAATTTCTGATTGATGAATCGGCATGCGTTTACCTGTACGCAAATAAAAAGGTACGTGCAACCAACGCCAATTATCTATGAGTAATTTTAATGCTACATAGGTTTCAGTCGAGGATTGCGGTGCTACGTTTGGCTCAGCGCGATAACCGACAACAGTTTGATTATCAATTTTACCCGGCCCATATTGACCGCGGACTGCTCGAGATAATACTTGTTCTGGTGTGGGTATTTGCACTGCACGCAAAACTTTTTCTTTTTCTGCACGAATATAATCAGCAGAAAATGCCGAGGGGGGCTCCATGGTGATCAAACTCAACATTTGAAAAAGATGGTTAGGTATCATATCGCGCAAAGCCCCGGCACGTTCGTAATAATTGCCTCTTAATTCGACCCCTAAAATTTCTGCTACAGTAATCTGCACATGATCAATATACAAACGGCTCCAAATCGGTTCAAACAAACCATTAGAAAAACGAAACACCAGTAAATTTTGTACGGTTTCTTTCCCTAAAAAGTGATCAATGCGAAATATTTGCTGTTCATTGACCAGTGAAAGTAATAATGCATTCAATTTTTTTGCAGAAATCAGATCATGTCCAAAAGGTTTTTCAACAACGATGCGTCGAAAATAATTATTTTCTTCTTCGGTTAATAAAGCCGTTTTACTCAGTGCAACGGTAATCGTTTCTATGAATTCGGGCGGCACGGCAAAATAAAATAAATAATTTTTGCTGGCTTTTTCAACGGCAAGTTTTTCCAGCATAGTTTTTAGCTGGGTATACACGGTTGGATCAGAAAAATCACCGGAGAGGTAAAAAACACGATTAATTAAGGCGAGACCATATTGTTTAGCTGCTGGATCGGTAACAAATTCATCGATATCTTTTATCAATTGTTGGCGAAAAGATTCGCTCGTATAAGATTCTTTAGCAACACCGACAATGCAAAAATTTTCAGCTAATAAACCAGCGCTGCCTAAATTACAAATAGCAGGGAAAAGTAAACGCTTGGTTAAATCACCGGCAATGCCAAAAATAACTAATATGCAGGAATTAACAGGTTCTCGAATGAATTGTGTCGTCTCTGTTGCCGCAAGTAACTTATCTTG
Organism: Gammaproteobacteria bacterium; assembly: GCA_036266895.1. GTDB lineage: Bacteria > Pseudomonadota > Gammaproteobacteria > DSM-16500 > DSM-16500 > Aquicella. The sequence goes on along the minus strand of DATAXC010000290.1, from coordinate 1,532 downwards.
TTGATCCATCCGTTTTCTCCTTGCGCAAGCTGACACAGTTAGATAAACACGCTCAATTTTTCCATCGCACCTAAGTTCTATGTTAACATAAATTTATGTTGTCAGAAAAAGACTAACGACAGTGATCCTAGACACCGATTCTAGCGGTCAGCAAGTAAAAATGCTCAATTTGACATAGTGTTAGCATCTGTAGTTCATGTGTCTAGTGAGGATTAATGCGATGACAGGGAAAGTGAGTTCTTTTGCGGGAAAACCGGCCACCCTGGCGATGTTGGTTGATGTGCCTAAGCTGATCAGCGCTTATTATACCGAAGTGCCTGATCCATCCCTGCCCGCACAACGCGTTTTATTTGGCACATCTGGTCATCGTGGTTCTGCATTTAATAAGACTTTTAATGAGTGGCACATTCTTGCCATTAGTCAGGCCATTTGTTTATTTCGGAAATTGAAGAAGATCGATGGCCCGCTGTTTCTGGGTATCGATACACACGCACTTTCTATCCCGGCTTTTGCGAGTGCCTTAGAAGTATTAGCGGCTAATGGTGTGGAAGTCATGATTGCTGAACATGATGAATATACGCCAACACCGGTTATCTCTCACGCCATCCTGACCTATAATCGAGAGCGCACACAAGGTTATGCAGATGGCATTGTTATTACGCCTTCACACAACCCTCCTCAAGATGGCGGTTTCAAATACAATCCACCGCATGGCGGCCCAGCTGATTTGGAGGTGACGAGTTGGATAGAAAAAAAAGCCAATGCATTTCTTGAAAATAAATTAAAACAGGTGAAAAGAATATCTTTCGAACAAGCGCTGCGGGCTGCGACAACACATCAGTATGATTATCTTAATCATTATATTAATGATTTGGGTAATGTGATTGATATGGAAATTATCCGTGATGCAAATCTTCATTTAGGGGTTGATCCATTAGGCGGCGCTGGTGTGCATTATTGGGAACCCATTGCTACGCGCTATGGCTTAAATTTAACCGTGGTGAATAAGGTGATTGATCCAACTTTTCGTTTTATGAGTGTAGATTGGGATGGTCAAATTCGTATGAACCCTGCTTCGCCATATGCCATGGCGAAATTAGTCGCATTGAAGGACCGGTTTGACGTTGCTTTCGCGTGTGATACTGATTATGACCGGCATGGCATTGTTACCCGAGAAATGGGATTGTTGCCGCCAAATCATTATCTTGCTGTTGCGATTGCTTATCTTTTTAAACATCGACCGCAATGGTCTAAATCAAAAGCAGTTGGAAAAACCATCGTAACCAGTCAAATGATTGATAGAGTGGCGGCAAAATTGGCTGCCCCGCTTTATGAAGTCCCGGTTGGTTTTAAATGGTTTGTTACTGGTTTATTGGAAGGTGCATTAGGATTTTGTGGCGAAGAAAGCGCCGGTGCATCATTTAGCCGTTTAGATGGACGGGTATGGACAACAGATAAAGACGGTATCATCCTGGCTTTATTGGCAGCAGAGATCACCGCGAGCATGGGCTGTGATATCAGTGCGCTTTATC
>DATAXC010000283.1:0-2379 GCA_036266895.1 Gammaproteobacteria bacterium | reverse complement strand
TGAAGAAAATTTTATTAGCTAGTGTGATTGCTGCGTTAACGACAGGGATGGCTATTGCAAATCCAGCCCCTTATGTTGGTGCAAGCGTTGGTATTACTAACAATACCGCCACAATTAAAGTGCTAGATAACAGCTTTACTGGCGGCGCTTATCGTGGTGTGCCTTTCAACGTATTTGCCGGTTACGGTGGTGTTATTAACCAGAATTTTTATCTTGCAGGTGAAGTGACTGGTACCGTAGGAACGGCGAATATTTCTGAGAACACGCAGTTAAAAACGTCTTATGGTTATGGTGCAAGTGTGATTCCTGGTGTAATGCTAAGCGATCATACACTTGCTTTTGCACGGGCTGGCGTTGTTAGATCACGCTTTTCAAGCAATGAAAGCAATACCTGGCAAAATGGTGGTCAATTAGGTTTGGGCATGCAAACTAGCTTAACCCAGAATGTTGACTTACGTACTGAGTATGACTTTGTTGCTTATGAAGCAAAGAACTACAGTGTCGGTTCCATCTCTGCTTCAACCGCTCCACGTGCTGATCAATTCAGCCTTGGCTTAGTCTACAAGCTTGACTAGTCGATCATAAAATCATTTTCCCCACACTTTTTTTGTGTGGGGATGATTTTTACCCACTACTTCATCTATACTCACTCTTCTTTTATAATTGTGTTGAATATATGTCATTTATTATTCTTGATCGTGATGGTGTGATTAATTTCGAGTCAACTGCATATATTAAATCGCCAGCAGAGTGGCTACCGATCCCCGGTAGTTTAGAGGCGATTGCTTATCTAAATCGCGCAGGTTTTCGTGTACTTATTGCAACCAATCAATCAGGTATCGGGCGAGGTTATTATGATGTCGATATGTTGGATGCTATCCATGAGAAATTGATGCGTGAATTAGCGATGGTGGGCGGTTATGTAGAAGAGATTTTTTTCTGTCCCCATCATCCTGAAGATGGTTGTTTCTGTCGTAAACCGCAACCGGGTCTTATTTATAATTTGCAAAAAAAATATTCAGTTAATTTAGCAGAAACATTTTTTATTGGTGATTCATTAGTGGATATGCAAGCAGCAAAAACAACAGGTTGTCGACCACTTCTCGTTTTATCAGGTAATGGACAATCAGCGATTGAAAAATATCCTGAACTTCTATCTATTCCTCATTTTCCTAATTTAGCAGCGACGGTAGATTATGTCGTGTTTCAGCAGAAGAAAGAACATGAGTAAAGAAACATACTCAACGGTGAATTTATTTATCCGCTCACTCATTTTTACGATCTATTCTATTTCGGCTATTATTATCTATAGTTGTTTATGCGTTATTTCCTTTTTGTTTCCTCTCCACTATCGGCATGCATTAATACGTACTTATCTCCGTATGACCATCTATTTGCTGAAAAAACTTTGTTACATCCATTATGCTGTTGAAGGACTTGAGAATATTCCTAAAGAGCAAGTGGGTATTGTGTTAAGTAAACATCAATCTACATGGGAAACGTTTTTCTTGCCTTTAATTTTTCATAATCCGGCCATTATTCTAAAACAAGAATTGCTATGGATACCTTTTTTTGGCTGGGGACTTGCTTCTACCGATCCGATCTCAATTAATCGCAGTGCCAAATCGTCTGCTATGCAGCAAATCATAACGAAAGGCAAAAAAAGTTTAGCAGCAGGGCGTTGGGTTTTAGTTTTTCCAGAAGGGACAAGAGTGGCTCCCGGCGTTGTTGGTCATTATAAATTAGGGGGTGCTCGTTTAGCTACAGCAACAGGTTACCCCGTTATCCCTGTTGCTCATAATGCGGGACATTGTTGGCCGCGACGCCGCTTTATTAAGCGGCCGGGTACCATTCGCTTAGTGATTGGCCCTTTAATTGAAAGTGAGGGACGTACAGCAGATGAAGTTTTAAAGCTTGCTAAGGGTTGGATTGAAGCCACCATGTTGCGAATTGATTCGCTTTAGATTCAAGGCTTCATCAATAAATCCACCGGTCAGTAAATTACTTCGCGAGCATTGTTTTTTATGTATGACACAGGCAGTCACCGGTGAAGTTGGATTTAAAATACTTTTCAAAAAAGAATAAGGTACAAGAACAGTCTGTGTGCCATTCACATACGGGGCAACTTGATACTCATCAAACGTGATGAGTAAACCGTTGGGCTTAATATTCCAATTTCTAAAATTTTCTGGTTTAGGTGCAGTTCCTGCCGCGATCATTTCTTTATCAGGCAAGTGCCTGTTAGATAATGTCATTTGAGTGTACGTTGATAAAACAGTAAGATAATCGGCATTAGGATTGAATAACATACCTAATTCTAGCGGTTGATTATTTTTTAAATCGTAATTAAGAACAAAATGATGATGGTAAGGGTGGGCC
>DATAXC010000278.1:0-12648 GCA_036266895.1 Gammaproteobacteria bacterium | reverse complement strand
TAAATATTTTTTGGGGATGCTTTAACTCTTTGTGCAAATTGTTTGCTGCCAATCAGGCTGGGGCTAAGTATAGCAATTTCTAGCTTAGCAGATTTTGCGATATTGATAATTGGCTTAATCAGTTCATTTTTAGTATTCTCTCCTTCCAATAAAACAATGCTGTCATTACCAAAAATATTTTTAAGTGGCTCATGGTAGTCACTGTTAATTTCTTTATTTTTTTCTAAAATTTGCATAAGCTTACTGTCATAGACAGTTGGAATAATGGATTTATTTTGCTGCAATTGCGCAAACAACCGCTTTTCTTCCAATAAAGACGATCTGGCCATTAATACTGTTTTTCCTTGTTCGTTTTCAATAGAAATAAGCTCTTGGTTTGCTATTTGAGTATTAATAGCATTTATTATTTTCTTAAAAGGAACATGATGACGGATAGCATGATCTGACAGGTAAGTTACAACTTCTTCTAGTGTAAATGTTGTTTTAAATACGGATAAGGTTTTCGCTATCTGTTTTACTGCTTCAATTATACCTTGATCTGGGTCTACTGTTAATTTATTAGCGATTTCGTCAACATCTTCCTTAGTTTTAACTAAACTGGCTAAATCTATTCCTAATTGACTTATTTGCTGATCCCATTTTTCTTTTAATAGAACGCGATCCACTTCATTTTTAGCATCACGCGTATTCAATGTAGCAATGGCTGCCGCTTTTCCTCCTGATAAACCCTTATAAGCAAGTTCAGTTTCGATTTCAGCGCGACGTTTTGAAAAACATTGAATAACTTCTTTTGGTACGCCTTTAATCTCAAAGATACCAGATTTGGTATCAGTGGTAATTTCATATCCTAGTTGTTTAACTCGATAAGCAAGTTCTGCTTCATAAACTTTTGAAAAAAATCTATTATGATGACGTACACGTTCAATAAAACCATTGACCTCTCCTTGTGCTGTTTCTCCATATTTTCCTATTTGTGACGCTAGCGAACGCCATTTACCGTCAGATCGCTCCGTCATATTCATAACCACACTATGTGTATGTAATTGTGGGTCTTTGGCACGCGATAAATCATGATGAAATAAACTTGCCACTAAATTATTGGTATTTTGATGCTTTATTTCTCCGGCACTTTTTATCCGGGCTTGGCTACAATTTTTTTCAACATATGAGAGCGCTTCAGAAACCGCTTCGCGATGTGCCTCAATTAATCTTTTATCACCACCAATAAGCGCTAAAATAGAGACAGATTTCGGTGCACTAAAGGTTAAATCCCAACCTGGTCGATGTTTAATGGCTCCTTCAACCACTTTACCGAGTTGCTCTCCAGATGGTAACTTACCTTGCAAAAAATCAGTAAATTGCTTTCCATTTACTTTGCCATATAAATTTAACTTTTCTGCCGATCTTCCCCACCATTCGCTATGCTCTAACCCTTCTTCATGCGTGTAATAATTGTCTTGTTGGCTAAAATAATGGCCAGCTTTATCTACGCTTTTGATAACATTTGTCGATAACATAATGACCTCATATATCCAATGCCTGTCCTTCAACAGCAGACTGTATATTTCTTCTTTTTTCTGACAAACTGTCTTGTGTAGCATTGATTAATGGTGTGTTTTCATACTTCTCTATTAATTGATCAATTTCTTTCATATTATTTTCGTCAATATTGCGTAAAATAAACCCTGGATTACGTTTTTCTCGACGTTTATAGGTAAAATCAACGGATACCACTGGAAAATGACCCGGTAATCGCACATAAGCATGTAAATCACCCAATGACATGATTTCTGAATAACTAACCACTGGCTTTCTGGTTTCAGCACGGTTAATCGAAATGCCATCACGTAAAGAACTGGCGCCATAAGAAATACCTTCACGCACTTCTTCTACAATGGTTTCCCCAAAATTATCCGCCGACCATTTAGCAATAGCAGGATCGGGTTGGCGAAACATAACACGTGTATTAAGTGACCCTGAAATTTCTTTAGCGCCAGAACTACCATACACTTTTTCTGCCTGGGCATAACTTTGGATTCCTAATACTGCACAACCGCCTGATTTTCTCGATTCAGAGAGCATCGCGGTCAAATAAGGGATTTGTTGCAAACTAGTTAGCTCATCTAAAATAATCCAAATGCGGCGCTCTTCATTTGCCGGCAAGCTTAATAATGAATTCACACAAGAATCCAACCAAGCAGAGATTAATGGCTTTAACGCTTCATGCCGATCGCCACGTGAGGTAATAAATAGCCAATTATTAGCAGCTTCATCCCGTATCCATTCGCGTATTGAAAAAGGCTCTCCATCGACTTTGATATACTTCATGCTCTTAAGATAAGTTGCCAACACCGCTTTAATTGAAATAGCTGTTTTTTCTGTCTTTTCTGAAACCAAAGTTTCTGCTGCTGTTCCTTTTAAATAATGCTGTAATACATTCAAATCTGCGGTTAGCAGATAACGCAATAATTTCAATTCATGTCTATTTGGGTCATTACGCATTTCATAAGCTGCGGTTGAAAATATGGTACGCGCGGCATTGACCCAGAAGGGATCTTGTGTTGATAAGGGCATAGGGATTTGTGCTGCTGCATGATTATCAAAATCGGCAGAGTCACGACAATCTAGCCAAATATTAGTTCTTTTACCACGAACATCTAAAGGGTTTAATAATACATCATTATCATGATCATAAAATTCTTCTAAATAATTACAATTTTTGTCATAAATAATGGCTCGATCTCCACGTTGCTTTATTTGATCTAATAGCTCTTTAATGGCATTCGATTTACCTGATCCGGTGGTACCATGAAATAATAAATGTGCTGTTTCTTTATTTTTTATAAGTGGTAATCCGCCCAACGATAAATCTGATTGTATTTTATTTTGTAAAATTAAATTTCTGGCCATTTCTTTAGAACATACTCTATCTCCTTTAATTAATTGATCATCCGTATGCTTTTTACCTTTTTTCTTTAGCCAAAAATAAATAAACAAAACCATGCCAAAAGAAATAGCTGCTCCGATTGACATAGCATATATCATTTTTACTAACACGCGTTGGTTAATTAATTTAATTAAAGCCGAGTCATTGATTTCTTTGTATCGTACTTTGGTTGTAACGCCATTTGGCTGCACAAAATGGGTGCTTGATTGTTCATTTAATAATGGAACGACAGTTGACCATGCATATTGACTACTGACATAACGTTCATAAGATGAAGTCGTTATCCATCCTATCACGCATGTAATTAATAAAAAAATAACAACAAAAATAATCGCCATTTTATGTGTAATTTGCATAAACATACGAATATTATGCAATAGCACTTGTCCGCCACGCGTATAATTTTTCAGTGAATTTTCTTGTTGCATAGTTATCCTATTTATAATTTTTAGTATCAATATCGTTTAGCATGTCATCATATAATGATCCGTGCCGTTTTCGTTGTTGCTCTGTAGTTATCTGCTTCTCTTCTTTGCTGCCCTGTTCTAAAATATCATTCTGTCTAGCATTGACCTGATTTTCTGCATCCATCATGGCATGTTCGGTTTTACTGGCTATAGATTTATCAACAGTTTGTCCCTGAATTAACCCATTATTATTTGCTTGCTGTGTAAGTGCCCTTTCATATCGTTGGTAAAATGTCTTAGGCGATGACTCACCTTTACTAAGCGATTGATGGGTACGATGACTATGTTCAATTTCGGCTTGGGTATGCGGTATCTGTTGGTTCCAATTCGACTCTATCCGTTGCCTATTTTGTTCCATATATTGCCCTGCGTAATACCGCATCATTTCAGGCTTATTTACCATCCGTTCCGCACCACGATAACCAAGGCGTCCTTCACCATTGGTACCTGGCTGATTAATTAACCAATCTTTGAAATGCTGGTTTTCATTAATGTTGATACTTTCAGATTTTTCTTGGGCAAAGCTTGCCATAGTTCTTGCGCTTTCTGCCTGACTTAAATGGGTTTGCATATCATGTCGATGACTTTCCGCTTTATCCAAAGAAGCAGCCATGCTCCCAACTAATCGATCTCCTTCTTCATCATTTAATCTAAAACTATGATCTTTAACTGCGCGGGTAACGGTATCAATGTTCTTGGCATAATTACTGTCCTTAACAAAAGTTTGTGCATCCGAATAGGCTGCCCCAGTGCTGGTGGCATCATTATGGCTAGCGGTCCTAGACATACCCCCCGAAACACCACCACCTACCTTAAAAGCAGGATTCTTGGTGCCAACTTCAATCCCTGCTTGCCCGCTGGCATAAGCACTGGCCAACACATTAGCGGCTTTGTCATGAGATAAATGATGCCGTTCAGCGAATTCGGCTGTTAATCGTTGATTTTCATTAACCGCTTGCCCAACAGCCGAATTGGTACTAGAGCTCCAGCTATGACCGCTACTGCCTGATTTATTCAAGTGATGTGCCAGATCATTCATTTGCCGCACTGAGCCGCTCACTGCTTCGCTATAAGCATGTCCATCGCTTTGGGCGGCTGTATAAGCTCGATCGGCCTGATGTGAATAATGGGCACGTAAACTTTCGGCAAAATTAACATTAATTCCCAAATTTGAGATAGCTGAACGACTATCCAGTACGCCTGACCCATCTGCCGATAACATCAATGATGACCCGCCTGGCATTTGGGTAGTAAAAGAGCCTGCGGATACACGGCCACTGGTATCAACATGGTTAGCAGAAGTATTAAAAGCACTGTGGTTGCCAAAATTGGTATTACCAAAACTCAAATTGCCAGTAACTGCTTCTGCTGAAGCGGCTCCTCCTGCCGATTGAGTGACACCACCCACGTATTGAGAAAGGTGAGTAAATGTTGCAGCCATGCCTCTAACAAGTCCCGCTGATATAAACGGTACACTCAGCGTTAAATAACCCGCCAACCCTGAAATATCAGCATTAACTTGTAATACCCCTGACAAGCTACTTAATGACAACACTCCATTAGCTGCTGCTATGCTATTTCGTTGAGCATAATAAGAAACAATTAAATTAATAACGGCATACAACGGTGCCCAAATTTGGATCCAAAGTAAGGTATACACATAATTTTTTAAAATCATTAATCCAAAAGGAAAAACAGACAATAAAATAATAAAAATAAATGAAGCGTACATAATAGCTTCAAATGCATTCTTCATCAGCGGCAACCAATGCGCTGCCATATCCCCTAACGTTTTATTATTTAAACGTTTTTGTTCTTGAGCACGCGTGAAAGCATAAGCTTCCAAAGCAGCAGGTGCATTTAATTCAGCACTCATACTCATTACTCCACGCTGAATGGCATTCGCCATCAAGTTTTGCTGCATAATATGATTAGCAGAGGAAGACAAATTAGTTAAATATTGGTAGCTGATGGGTAAAGCAGAAATTAACCGAGCTTTTGCCTTTTCTTTTGAAAGATGAGAAAAAATACGTTTTCCATAAGCTTCTTCCGCAATCGCAATCACTGCTTGCCAATCATGTGTCAATTTTCTGACACCTTCTCTACAGGTAGTCACTTCACCTTCATATATAAAAGACCGGGCCGGTGATGCATTAGCTGAAATTAACTCCCACACATTATTAGTAGAAACTAAATCATTGAGAGAATATTTATTGAGTAAAACATCATAAAAAACGCACTGATGAACAAATTTTTTTAAGTTATTGTCAAACACCGCATCAGTAATTTCAAATTGGCTGGCTGCTTCTACTAAACGTGATGAAAAAACCATGCCAGTTTGATGATATCTTAAATCATCAGGCATAGTAAAATTTGATTCTAAACTTTGTGTTAAAGCATCACCAATAACACTGGTATATCCCGCAAAGAGAGCGAGCCCCCTCGGTACGTGATCCACTGTATATTTAGCATCGCCATTAACTCGATCTGTAATCACTACCGTTGCTTCTGGTATAAATAACACATAGATAACGATATAAAAAATACCCAACCACTTTACAATATCCATTAAATCTCGCCGCATGGTATAACTACAAATAACGGTAAAGCCAGCTAACAAGATCGCTATGCGTAAAAGAGCAGTAAATTGACTGTGCCCATTACCTTTACCAAAGGTCGTCACGATGGCATTAAAGTATTCACGAAATAAATCGCCATTCCCATATACGATAACATCTACAATTAGACTCATTGCTTTATCTCTCTTTACTTTAAACCTCTGGCCCAAGATAAATTATTAGCCAAATTAGCCGATAAATCTCCAGCCAACATACGTTCAATAACTTGTGTTTGTTGTATCATTTGAATTGAGATAGCAATGCGTGAATAAGCAGTTTTTTGCAAAGCACGAATTTCAGCTAATTCTTTATCAATATTAGGTTTAAGTTCAGCTATAATCGCTTCGGAATATTGAGATGCTGAGACATTATTTCTAATCACTTGCAAACTTTGTTCTAAATATTGAAACAATATATCCATTGCTATCATTTCTGCATAGCTTGCCACATCAATTATATTTTTATCTTTAGAAAACGCAGATTGAACATTCAACATTTTATAAACAGGCAAACTGGTTGCTTGTAATAAGCCAATTTGTTCATTGGTTAAGGGTTGATCATCTATAATTTTATTGACCATATCATCTAATAAGTTTTTAATTCTATTGCCAAATGCTTGATTTTTAGAGATAGAAATCTTTCCACTGCTAGAAGGGTGTAGACAACCATCTGCATCTAATGTGTCACACTTATAGATAGTTACTTCTCCGCCTTCCAAAAGCGCTTTGATTAAATTGTTTTTTTCTTTATCCATTAATGAAGGCAATGGTGGACTAAGCTTAACTGGTGCATCATCACCTACCCCATCTTTCGTAATAATAATAGTCCCTGACAAGGACATAAAAAACTGGGCGAGTTCATCATCCAGCCCAAACAAATTATTTTGTTTGATTGCTTTCCAAGTAATATTACCGCTATCAAATACTAGATTTTTATAGCGGGGATCTGTTTTAGCTTTATTCATGGTACGGGTGAATTCATTACCGCGGCCGCATTGTTGGCGCGCCTGTGCCCAATCGGTAAATAAACCACTACTATTACCCAAATCCTGACAAACACGATGCTGTGCGGCACTATTTTTTGGCCACAAGCCGCCTACCAAACTTTCTGCTGTTTCACAAGAATTGATATTGGCTTGATTTACCGTATTTGCAAAGTTATTCCAATATTTCATTACATTGGCAAGAGCAGGCGTTGCTGTTTCTAATGCTAGCGTAAAAGCATAACTGCCGGCATTATTCATAATATTTTGCATAAGTTGCACTAGCTGATCACTATCCACAAATGAGAAGCCGCCAGCAAAAAGATCAATGCCGCTACAACCAGAGCGATAACTGGGTAATTCCATTTGTATTAGCTGTACATTACGGGCTGGTGTACGCATAAAAACACTGCCACCGGTATAATATCCCGCTTGCTGCCCATGGTAAGCTTGTGGAGAAGTTACATTAGAAGAAAAACCCAATCCATTGAAATAATCATTCAAATCTTGATTAAGACCGGCAAAGGACAAATGACTATATAGTAATCCAACTATAATAAGGGAAACTTTCATTATTGATTTTTTTATCGTCATTGCACATGCCCGCCATACTGAGTCGCTATAGCTAATAAGCGTTTTCTTAAATCAGCTGCACTGATCAAACCATAAGCGACCGGAAAAGCTTTTTGTGTATAAGGGTTAACAGCAAACAGAGCGGGTTCCATGGTGACTTGAAATTTAGCTGCTTGCCCGCGATCTTTTAAAGAATCAGGAAACTCCGGCAAAGCAACACCATCTGTGGTAATCGGAACAATACTGATACCGTAGGTTTCTGCAAAATCCTTAACAATCGGTGCAAAGCGCACACAATAAGGACAAGAGGATCGATAAAAAAAGAATAATCCGCTGGTTTTAGCTAATTCTTGGATAACAGCGTTTTCTTTTAGAGTTTCTTGATTATATTCAATTTGTTTAGCAATATTATTGGTAGGATGGGTCAACGAGTAATCTAATTCAGCGTGATTTAATAAAACAGCTTTCCAATTTTTTTCAAATTTCTCGGCATTTTGGGCTAGCAAATTTTGTAGCGTAATGTAGTCTTTCACATTTTCTTTAGTGGGAAATAAAATAGCTTTATTTAACGCGCGCTCTACTGTAGCGCGCACTGCATTCATTTGCAGGGTAGGATCATTAACTATTTCTTCTTTTTCGTGCTCTTCCTTTTTTTCATCGGCTAGAATACCATGCCAATACCAGCCTTTCGCATGATCATTATAATTTTCAACTTCACTTGCCAAGGCTTTAGTAAAAACAAACAATACTAAACAACCAATATAAACTACTCTTTTCAATAGTAATAGGCTATTACCCATGGGTAACTCCTTCTGCCCATTGATTCACCCTGTCACTAATACGTTTATTGGCTTCTGCTGGGTTTTCAATTTTCCTCTTTTTAGCGATCTCTGCATAATAATCACTAAAATCCATTTTACTTAAATCTAATTTAGAAAATTCATCTACTGTCAACCCTCGGCAGGTCGGCTGTTCTGGATCACCAAAACCAATAGCTAATTGATCTTGCCTACCTTGTTCTTGAACAATACGAGCCAATAATGAAGGAAAAACACAATAGGATTTACGTCGCTCAATACAAATACCCAATGGGTCTTTTTTACAGTATTCTCCAATATAAACTGTTAATAAATTTTCCTTGGCCTTTTTTAAATCAATTTCTTCTTGGCTACATTGTAAAATATGATCTTTACCCCATCCTTTATTAGCGCAACAATCTAAAATACCCAATGCCAGCTTATCGCAAGTTTTGTGTGTTCCAGTATATACACTGTAGTTGCCAGCCATTATGCCTTGGGCAGCAGCATAGACCGTAGACAACGCAGAAATGGTTTTTTGAAAATCTGGATCAGGCTTTTTTTGTTTCTCAACACAATCCCCATCAATACAATAAGTTTCTCCATTACAAATGAGTCCCACATCTGTACATTTCTTTTGAGCGCAGCGTAAAGTTTGGGTATAAAGGCTGCAATAGGCATCTTCACGATTTTGACAAATGGAATGTATTTGCTCGCAACCTTGATCACGATAAACTTGGCAAGTTGAAACAGTATTGCCATTACCGCATTGATAAGTGATTTCTTGTTCCCAACATGGTCGATTAATAGCAATACCTTGTATATCGTGCACAGTATTTTCTTCCAAACATCGCGTTTGTTTAAAAGAGCATTGTGTTGAACTCTCTAATCCACTACAGCCGTCTTGCCACCGATCTTGTGGGATCAAAACAGTAGTCGTTACCGTTATTTCAATATCAATATCGACATTGACTATGCCAGTTCGGTTTTGATTGGTCACATGAAAATCAATGTTTTTATTAGTACAAGATGGAAAACCAATATAATCAATCTTAGTTAAAGGATTTTTACTAGTAACTTTAACTACTTTACCTTGTAATCCATGACAATCTAAATGGGTTGGTAATCGACCGTTAAGAAAAGCACTCGCATCATGCGGCCCTTTATGACTAATTCTACCATCTACGCTATTAATAACTGCACCAGCATAATAGTGTTCTTTGGTTTCGATATGTATTTTTAATGAATAAACAGTCTTTTTTTCTTTTGGAACCAAATCAATATACAGCGTTTTTTTGCAATATTGATAAGTCGATCTAGGCGATTCTTCACAAGTTACGGTTTGATACTCAGTAACACATTCTTTTTTCGTTGTACAATCACCAAATTGTCCTTTAATGACTGCATATATCTGCTCAGAACGGCTGGTGATATTTTTAATCATCGTAGAATTAGGTTTAATATCAAATTGTGGATGATTGGAAATACTTTCATTTACCGTTTGTGCAGCACGTTGACCTTTAACATATTTAATTGCATCATTAGACATTATCTCTGGATTAGCTACATATTGGTATTCTGTTGGCTTGTTAGTGTAGTTTTTAATATAAATTTTAGGATTATTAGCTTTAAGCGCCTCTATGCTTTGCTGTTTCAATTGGTTACTTGTTTTTTTTCCTTTATCAAAATTGTTATTAAAAGTATTCTCTGCATACAATGCACTACTAAAAAATAAAGAAACAATTATCGTTATGCTTGTTTTGAGGTTAATCATGCTGACCTCGCAGCCTTTTTAAAGCAATATTGGCAACATTCGCTATATCATCATTTTCTACTGATAGCTCTGCTATCTTTTGTAATGCATATTCAAGATGGACGTCTCCATAGATAACATGGTAATTTTCAAGACAAATTAGTTTTGACACACAATTATTGTTTTGTCTTACTACCACTGCCGGTACTTGTTGAATATCAAATTGTTTAAATAGCGTTGGGTCAAGTTGCACGCCGCCATGATTATTTAGCGTCAATTCTGCCATTTTATTGATAGTTGCTTTAAATGAATTATTTACTAATCCTCTAATAATAACAGGCGCTTGAATTTTTTCTGCTTCTTGTAACCAGCCCTTTAAACTTTCTTTTGGCATAGAAAATGAAACAAATATCATAACAGTTGGGTTTTTAGCTTCAGCTGCGAAAACATTCACCGTCATAAATATCAATATACACGCCAAAATATATTTCATTGTTTCTTTTACCTTAAACATATTTTAAAAAGCACAACAATTACGCTTTCGCCAAATCAAATAACCAAAATCTTCTCCTTGAAATGGAATTTCATGCCCTGACTCCCAGGTGACTGTTGTCGCACCAAAAGGATAACAACCGCCCGAACCGGTAGTCGGTACAGGATTAACCATTTGATAGCGATAACGTGATTTAGGCATGATGGGCTTTCGATAGGTGTAGCAAAGTGCAGGACTATTTTCGCCGACACTATCGGTCAGCAATAATTCACGATGCATCTTGTATGCCATGCGCTCACTTAATAAGGCACTGGCTTGTACTCCACCTACATGTTCTTGCACATGACCGTTTAACGGATACATAGACCCATGCGCCCCCGCACACCAAAATAGAGAATCTAGCGGCAGACCAATAAGCGCTGCTGCGCTATCTGCCGCACAAGCTGCTTGAGCAACTAAATTACCAAATAAAAATGCTTCTGGATTAATCAAAAATCCAAGCTCGTCATCATTCCAGGTAGGATCAAGTTCAGTCAGATAGGCAATGTCTAAATCACCTGTTTCGAGGCATATTTCATCAGTAATAATATTAAGCCAGTAAAGTAACGGGTATTTATACCAATGCACATAATAGAAACTGTTATTATTGTCACTATTGGCGGTTTCGACCGCTCCCATGCCATAAGCGCCAAGAGATAGCTGCATGCCGCCTAAATTAACCATACAAAACGGTGTACGAGTAACGTCAGTCATAGCAATAGGTTCCCAAAAACCGGTACTGATACCAGGTCTTACAATTGGTGTTCCACACAAACATATCGGGGAAGAGGGATGCTCTTTGCTATCAGGCACACTACCGTTAAATACAGTCGTACTGCCAATAGTCATAGGGAATAAGCAACTCCAACAGACATCTGTTATGGGGTTAACAAAATTCCCTTGGCAAGTACCGCTTGCCAAACTATTGGTAGGCAAATACAAACCCAATAATATAAAAGACAGTAAAACTTTTAATTTCATGGCACGATCTCCATTATTTTTAAAAATTTACCGTCTTGGATGACTAAAGCAGGCGCATGCGTAATAGCAAACTTTGCAGTCAAACGTCCTTCTTGATCAAAATAGATGGGTTGCTGAAATGTTTTTGCCTGTTCGGAAATAGAGCCATTGATCAAAATTAATTTAGCTTTTTGAAAATATTCAGCATTTACCTTTTTTACTAATATCACTTGTTTTTCATCATCGCCATTAAAAAAAATTAAGGGATGGCGTAAAGACACATATTGCAGTGGATTAATCGTTGTTCCTGATTTTATGATTACTTTACCGGTCGAATCATAAATATCGTTTGCCGTAACGATGGATGGATCAATCTGCCAGCTTTTGGGTTCTTTCGTTGTAGCAAGTGTTTTTATTGAAACAGGGCGGTCTGCATGTTTTGCTACTCTCTCACCAAATTGTTTTTGAATGATCTGTAGCTTACCTGTTTTTTGCATGTCATTTAAACGGTACATAATAAAATCTAAAAAATCTTCTTCTAAAATAGGATACGTTTGTCCTACCTTGCCTAAATTTTTAGCGTATACTGGCGTTGAGAGATTAATCATCAGTAAACCCATTATTAATTTATTTAAAATCGGGGACATCCGGATCATTTTTTTTCTCTTTGTTGCATGATTCGCTCTCGAATAACTTGGCTATAATCATTAGCGCCAGCAATAACCGCTTCTCTGGGTAAAAGGACAATATGGTTTTTCTCGGAAAACAGCATAACTTCTCTTTCTAATGCTTTAGCAAAAATTTCTGCTTCTTTTTTTATAATGTCTAAGGGAAGTTTTTCCTCCGCTTTCTGCATAATAAATAGATCAACAATTCTGGTAATATTGACAGTCCCAATTTGCAGGGGGGGACTATTTAAAGATTGCAATGTCAAACTTACTGAGATAGCTGCCAATATGCTGAATAAAAAAATGATGATGGGTGATAGAGCATTCTTTTGTTGTAATACTCTCTGTATT
>DATAXC010000271.1:0-2854 GCA_036266895.1 Gammaproteobacteria bacterium | reverse complement strand
TGGGGAAAAATGCTGGAAACCTTAATAGCGGCTGGCGCGGGTGCTGCGGCAGTAGTGTTTATCGATTGGATGGTTAAATATTACATCCACAAAAAGAAAAATTTCCAAGAAGCTATCTCTATTCAATTAGCATTACATCAGATTCTTGCAATATCACTTCAAATTCGTCAGTTTTATAACGAGAAAGAAAAATATTTTTTAAATTTATACTCTCAGATAAAAGTTGCAAATAATCCTGCTGAAGCGTGGCTTACTTTTCGCCATGTTGATTTCCCCATATACATGAATACCTTTGATATTGTTAAATCTGACTGGGATTTTACCCAATTTTTAACTGGTAAAGAGAATAAAATACGAGATGTATTAAAGCACTTAATACCAATAAAATTGGGCTACCAATCTTTGTTATTTATTATTAAGGAAAGAAATGATTTACTTCGACAAGTACATCAGGAAATAGAGAAACGACAGGTGGAGTTAAAAGAAGGTGATAACTTTTTTTATGCGAATGGTGTTCTTGTGAGCATCATAGGACAGCTTATGAATATTAGGTTACAAGACACTACCAAAATACTCGTTGGAACTTTAGACAGTGTAATCGTGGATTCTAATAAATCATTTTGTGTTTTATCAGAATACATTAATAAAAATTTTTGCTGGTATGTGCCGTTAAGTTTATCTATATCTACTGAGATGAAATTGGTTCTCGATCAGATTATTGAGGAAGATAATAAAAAGAAAGCTAAGAAATAATAATAACTATTCCAATCGCTTTCTGGGAATGGCTTTAAGTCCCCCGCAAGGGTCGAAATACCTACCTTCTGGGTTCTTCCGCCTAATTTTCTGTATGTGTTATAAATGAAATCAACTGCCGAATTTCAATATGAATTCCTTGTAAGCAGGCATAGATTTCATATGCACATGAAGGGGCTCTTTTGCGTGACAGCGAATGCACAACACCTCTAAATTTGATTTAGAGTTATCATTCCTCACCCCGTTTTTATGGTGGACATGCAGGTACCTTTTGTCTTTGCCTGACAATGTTATAGCGCAAGACGCAGAATCACACCTGTATTCTCTTTCCTCTTTTAGACGCTCGCTGATGATAGGCCAATCGTTTGTATAAGCGTTAGAAGGCGCGGTATCTGATGTATATGTTGGTGTGATAGAAAAAAGTGACTTTGGGTATTTTATAAAAAAATCACTAATAGAAAAAGTCATGACAATTTTCTTACGTTCAGAGGTACGCAACCTATGTATTGAAAAATCAGACCAATTTAGTGTTTCTAGACAAAATTGACATACGTTAAGAATTTCTGATTTATAGTCGCTATTATTGATGCAGACTTGGAAATATCCATCATCACGATGAGAAACAACATATCTTGCCCATCGACCTATGTTGGTCATTTCTTCAAGCGTTTTACAGTATGAAATGTGAAATCGTGGTAAGCGGATTTCGTGCCGATATTTGCTGACATCTCTAATATAAACGAGGACTCTTTGACCCTTATAACTTAGCGTTTTATCTTTTAGGGTTTTAATTTCTTCTAACTCAATCTCAATTCCATCTTGGCCAAGACGCCGAATACTATCCTCGTCGAGTAATCGTATTTCTGTATTCGTTTTAAATCGTACGGCTTCTGGTGCTTGCATTTCATGTCGAAGCTGATTGAAGTGCGGCATTTCAAAAAAATTAATTAATTTAACCATTTATTTGCTCGCCATTTTTTCAGCGATGGCTTGCATTCTTTCATCAGCATTTGTGATAATTCTGAACTCAACTCTTTGTGATCTGTCGGCATCGATGATGCCATTCTTTCCGATGATTGGCTTAGAAGATGAGAACCCATTTGCCGTAAGATTTTGACGAATCCATACCTGATCATTATTCAATGATGGAAGGCTTAGTATATACTCAAGCGTTGATTGAGATCGTTCTTGTGATAAGCGCATGTTTTTTATATAAGCAGTTAATTCGTCTGTGTTAGATGCCCATCTCTTTGATGTGTGACCCTCAATGCGAATTTCCTTAATTGAATTTTTGTATTTTTCAGATGTTACAAGTTTAATATAGCGTGGCATAAAATCTTTTAGAATTTCCTTAAATGCTGGTTTTACCGTTGCTGAGCCAGTGTCAAATAAAACATTAGGGTCTTTAAAACGGATTGTCATATCACCTAGCATTTCAGCATTCCATTGTTTTAGATTTTGTGCAAATTCTTTTTGAAGAGCCATTGATAAATTGCTTTTTGTTTCTTGGTATTCTTTGACAACTAGAGTTGTTGTCTGTTCTACGCGTAACATAAATGATGCCGCTATTAGCATAAAGACCATCATTAAGCCTGTCATCAAGTCGCTTAGGGATATCCAGTGTGTTTGGTTGTTTTGTTCCATGTTCGTCTCTCTATACCTTAGCAGCTAATCTTACAACTTCGCGGAGCTTCTCAGTGAGAGGCAGATAATCTTCAACAAATTTTTCAGACAATGATGCAAGCTGTTTCCCAAGACTGGCTAGTGAATCGTTCAGCTCTTTTTGCAGGGCTTTATCCAGTGACAGTACGCCTTCTTTAATAATTTTTGAATTCTCCTTCAGCCCATCAGAAAGTTCTTGTTGGGATTTTTTGATAACGTCTGTTAGTAAGTTTTTCATTTCTGCATTAGCTGATTGAGTTTGCGATCCAAAGTTTTTTACTATATCAGTAGTTTCAGAGTAACTGCTCACGCCTTTCATCAAATAAATTCACCAGCTAGTGCCATTTGAATTGCAATTAATGGATTATATCCTTTGTTTGCCATTGTTTGAAGATAACTTGAAATTCGACAATAGGCCTTTGCGTAAAGCTCTTTTCTA
>DATAXC010000267.1:0-4497 GCA_036266895.1 Gammaproteobacteria bacterium | reverse complement strand
GTCTTGCGGTAATTTCTTATAACTCAATGACACGGTTTTCTCATCACCCGCGCCTTCATCTAAAGCCGTGTCTAAAATAAATGGTTGGCCTTCTTGCAATTGAATTTTTTTATTTTTAAAGCGGCCAATACGAATTTTTGGACCTTGCAAATCCACTAAAATCGCCACGGTGATTTCGTGACGTGCAGCAATTTCTCTCACATGACGAATACGGGTTTCGTGCATAGCAATATCACCATGAGAAAAATTCGTCCGAAATACCACCGCACCTGCCAAAATAACCCGCTCCAACATCTCGACATTATCTAATGCTGGGCCTAGCGTAATGACTATTTTAGTGCGGCGGACTTGGGTCATGTGATGTTGCTCATGTATTTTTTACTCATGCGACTTTTTCTTTTTTAGCTTCTTGGGCTTCTAACGCTTCAATGATAGGTAATTTTTTTCCTTCTAATACCGTCAAAAAAGCACCGCCACCGGTGGAAATATAATCGATTTTATCTTCGATCTGATACTTTTCAATTGCTGCCTGAGTATCACCACCGCCTGCCACCTTAAACGCTTTGCTTTCAGCGATTGCTTTGGCAATTGCTTTGGTACCATTGGCAAAATCATCAATTTCAAACGCACCTACAGGGCCATTCCATAAAATTGTCTTGGCTTTTTTAATCAAGGGCACTAAGTTTTTGATGGTATCTGGGCCGATATCAAAAATTTTCTCATTGTCATCAATTTGTGAAACAAGACGAACATAAGCATCCGAATCTTCGGCAAAGCGTTCTGCTACCACTACATCAACAGGGAGTGGAATTTCTGCATCACGCTCTTTTGCCACTAATGTTAATCGTTCCGCTTCATCAATTAAATCTGGTTCATAAAGTGATTTGCCTACGGTATAACCTTCTGCGGCTAAAAAGGTATTGGCAATACCGCCACCAATAATCAGACAATCTACTTTTTTAACTAGCGAATCGAGTAATGCTAATTTAGTTGATACTTTGGAACCACCGACAATCGCCACGACTGGACGTACTGGATTTTCCAGTACTTTACTAATCGCCGCTAACTCTGAAGATAACAACGGACCAATACAAGACACTTTTGCATATTTAACAATCCCGCAGGTAGACGCTTCTACCCGATGTGCGGTCGCAAACGCATCCATCACGAATACATCACACATCGCTGCCATTTTTTTGGAAAGCTCAACGGTATTATCCGTTTCACCGTGATTAAAGCGGACGTTTTCTAATAACACCACCGATGCATCGCCCATATTAAAACCATCCAGCCAATTTTGAATCAATGGCACTTCTCGATTTAATAATTTGGATAATAGCTGGGCAACGGGCGCCAGCGAAAACATTTCATCATACACGCCTTCCGTAGGACGGCCCAAATGAGACATCAACATCACTTTAGCACCCGCATTTAAAGCCGCTTCTATCGTTGGGATGGCTGCACGAATCCGCAAATCGCTGGTAATTCTGCCATTTTTCAATGGCACGTTAATATCAACACGAATCAATACCCGCTTTCCTTGCAGGGCAACAGTAGACATCGTTGGAATAGTCATCTAGCTAGAACTCCTTTAATAAGAACCAATCTGCTGAATTTATTGCATAACTCACTGAAAGACAATACTGTATTTACTTATGAAGCGATTATGGCAACAATTTTTACAATTAGAGACTGCCAGCGGCATTGTTTTATTCAGTATGGCGGTATTGGCTTTTATTTGGTCAAATTCACCGCTCGCACCAGCTTATCAATGGTTTGTGAATTACTCTCTGTTTGGGATCAATGATGGGTTAATGACCATTTTTTTCTTATTAGTCGGATTAGAGTTAAAACGTGGGTTTTTAGATGGGGAATTGAACAAACCAGCACAAATCGCTTTGCCCGCTGTAGCCGCACTTGGGGGCATGCTGGTTCCAGCACTATTGTACTTGGCTATTAATTATCCAAACCCGATTACCATGAAGGCATGGGCGACCCCTGTTGCCACTGATATTGCTTTTGCTGTCGGTGTATTGGCTTTATTTGGGCGCCGCATTCCAAAAGGGTTGAAGCTGTTTTTGTTGGCTTTGGCGATTTTTGACGATCTCGGTGCAATTATCATTATTGGCGTATTTTATTCGCATGGCCTTTCCTGGTTAGGCTTATTAATCGCTGCTGGGTTGGTGGGTATTTTATATGGACTGAACCGGCAACAAGTTGATTCATTATTACCTTACTTATTAATAGGCTTAGGGCTATGGGGCTGTTTTTTATATAGCGGCATTCATCCTACGTTAGCTGGCGTGTTATTGGCTTTTGCGGTACCGCGCCGTTTAGAACATTATCTACATCCCTGGGTCGCTTTTGGCATTATGCCGTTATTTGCTTTGGCGAACGCTGGTTTTTCAATAAACAGTTTTTCTTGGATGATGCTGACAGATAGCGTCATTTTAGGGATAATTGCCGGCTTATTTATTGGCAAACAGATTGGTGTAATGGGATTTGTTTGGGCGATTACCCGTCTGCGTTTAGCCGTTTTACCGGCAAAATCCTCATGGTGGATGGTTTATGGTGTCGCTTTATTGTGCGGTATTGGTTTTACTATGAGCTTATTTCTTGGTACCCTGTCGTTCGCGGACGAAAATGCTTATTTAATCAAGGTACGGATAGGGGTCATCATTGGATCTATTTTGTCAGGCTTGGTTGGTGCGATCGTATTGCAGCTCGCCACTAGATCTCAAAAAACGAGAGTGATGATCTAACTGTGTCAAGCGTGCTGCGCGGCAGGTGGGTATTATTTTTTACCCTGTCCGGGAACCCGCTACTCTCCAAAAAACGCGTTAACGAGTTGAGGTAAACATGCACGTTAATTCTTTAGAAAAAGTAAATTTCTTACATCGCGGTACAGGTTGGCTGATTCATGCTTTTACCGCCAGCGGTGCCTGCATCGGTCTTCTCGCATTATTTGCTATCCATCAACATGAATGGTTATTAGCGTTATGGCTGATGGGCATCGCCATCGTGATTGATGCGGTTGATGGCATGTTTGCGCGCGCCATTAGTATTAAGCAAGTAGTACCGGAAATTGATGGCGCGCTGCTGGATAATATTGTTGATTTTGTTAACTATACCATAGTGCCGTGTTTTTTCTTGTTGGTAACCGATTTATTACCGGAAAGTGGCCGCTGGTTTTGTGTGATGGTGATTACGTTTTGCTCGACCTATCAATTCACGCAAGTCGATGCAAAAACTTCTGATCATTTCTTTAAGGGATTTCCAAGTTATTGGAACATTGTGGTTTTCTATTTGTTTTTTTGGCAAACCAGTCAACTGACTAACATGATTGTATTATTAGCTTTAGCTTTCTTGAGCTTTGTGCCGATTAAATATGTGTATCCTTCTCGATTAGACTATTTGACGAATAATAAGTATCTGCGGATTGGCATGATAAGCATCACCATTTTATGGGGTGTTGCCACTGCGGGATTATTGTGGCTTTATCCGTTATCGCATCCAGTGTTGGTAGCCATTTCGGTGGGCTATGCATTGTTTTATTTTGGCATTAGTTTATATCGAACCTGGGTGCCGTTGGGTATGGCGGCGTTAGGATTAGAGGTAGGACGATAAAGTAGCGCTCCCCCTCCCCCGCATGCGGGGAAGGGGTTGGAGGAGAGGGGGAACGTACATAAAACATAATAACGAGGCCATTAATGCAACTCAGGCAAATCAAACACCCCAAGAAACATCCCAATTTTTTTGCGGAATACAAACACGACATCACATTTGCTTGGGATTCCGCACTTGATTCCGATTGGCCAAAACTCGAACGTGTTTTTATTACTACTTTGCCCATGCTTATGCAGAATTTCCACCAGAAGCGATTGGCTTCCAAGTAGCAGAAAATGAGACTTATTAACGAGGCGAGCAATTTAGTTTATTCTGGTATTGATTAAGAACATCCATAGACGTATAATTAAAAATAAACTATACGTCTAACGAGGTGCTTCATGCACACTAAATTAACATTAAGAATTGATGAGCCCCTGATAAAAGCAGCTAAAAAATATGCTAAAGCGCATGATAAATCATTGTCGCAGCTTATTGCTAATTACCTCCTTTTAATCACCAAAGTACAATATGCATCAGAAAATTCTGATCCTATGCCACCACTTACCCGCTCTTTAAAAGGAATTTTACGTGGTAAAAAAATTAGTGAGGCTGATTATAAAAAACATATTGAGGATAAATATAAGTGAAATTCCTTATCGATACCAATGTCATTTTAGATCATTTATTAGATAGAAAACCTTTTAACAAAGCAGCAACTAAAATTTTTTCTGCGGCAGAGCGTGGTCAGTTTGAGTTTTTTATTGGTGGCACAACAGTGACAACAATCCACTATTTATTAGCTAAATGGGTTGGGGCTGCTCGCGCATGCCAAGCCATGGAACAATTGTTGCAAATTTTCGAAATAGCCGCTATTACTCGGACTGTATT
>DATAXC010000221.1:0-2415 GCA_036266895.1 Gammaproteobacteria bacterium | reverse complement strand
TATTAATTGAAAAATATTCTTTTTTTTCGTCGTAATACGTCGGAAATAGCGTTTTTATTTGTGGAAAACTTAGTAATTTAGGCTGCGGCCAGGAAGGTGCTATAGTAAAAATGGATTCTTTCAATAAAAATTGATTGTAATGTAGAGGAAATGCTTGGCTAGCTGCCATTTCATTGAATGATAGTTTTGGGAGTTTTAAAAGGCGTTGTAAGGTTTTAGTTATTTCTTCAATATGTTTTATGTAGTACATAATTTTTTCTTCTATTCAATATGGGGATACCTCAGCGCACGCGCAGAGCGGTATTAACAATTTATTCAACAGCGCACCTACAATGGGACCTACAAGTTATTAGGAAAGGGAATAATATTTTTTAAGAAGCCCTCTTACCATTTTCACTTCTTGCAACAAATCTGCATAATTATCCAGACTATCATCTCTTTCAATAATCACACCATTAATCAAGGTTTTTCTGCAAATATATTCCAACAAAGCCAATACTTCGGGTTTAACTGTTGACGCATGGGTATCAACCAGCATGCCATGCAAATAATCACAGCCGGCAAGATGCACCTCCACTACTCTATCTAATGGTAGTCGATCAATAAATTGGTAGGGATCATAACTATGATTGACCGCATTAACGTATAAATTATTTAAATCTAATAAAAGCCCGCAATCAGCTTGATTAACAATTTCACTAATAAACCTAGCTTCTTCCATATGGGTATGCGGCATAGGAAAGTAATAAGTGATATTTTCTAAAATAAATGGTTTTTGGCTAATTTTCGTAATTTCTTTTGCTTTTTTAACAATGTTGTTTATACTTTCTTCAGTGAAAGCCACTGGCATTAAAGCTCGAATTTCCAGATCGTTCACCTGGGTCATCGCAATATGTTCACTAAACCAAAGACAATCGATATTAGTTAAAGTGCGCTCTAATTGCTGCAAATAATTTTCATTTATCAATTGATTCTCAGTACCAATAGATAAGGTTAATCCATGTAATACCACAGGTATTTCTCTGGTAATTTGATCAAGTTGATGATTATTTTCATCTACAAAAAATCGCTCGGTATTAACTTCAATGAAATCAACTTCAGATAAGTGTTCAATTATTTCATTTGCACATTCACTTCTATAATTAATACCAACACCAAAGCATTTTTCTGGCTTATGAAACATGTATTACCCCTTTTTCTATTAATTTTTCCATGAAATGCACACATAACTCTTTTTTAATATTCATTTTATTGGTGATTACTTCTACTAAACTTGCTAAATCACTTGTTTGCGTTAATTGTATGAGCATAAAATGAGCTAATTCATTTAATTGAATACTCTTCACTGCACCAGTTGATCTATCTTTAAAAAAAACGACTATTTCAGTTTTTTCTAATAGATAAGCAACATGCCGATTTAAACATTCATGATTTTTCAACTTTTCAACGATTTTTGATACTTCACCGTTAAATGTTTTGATTATAATGCTAGGATTAAGATTGATTTTTTCTACTGAATAAAGATTTATGCCGTTATTTTTAATACAGTTTGAGTAATTAGCGTTAAACTGGTATGAAAATACTGTATTCCTAGATAATTCATAATCTATAACCAACTTTTTAAACCGATGAGTCGAATTATTATCAACGATAGAATCAAAGTAATCTTTTAATCTAGTTAAAAATGCAATTGATTCTTGCAATGGCGTTGGCGGTATAGGGTTTTCAAATAATAGTATGTTTAAATATTTTTCCCAATATTTTTTTAAATGATTCATCTTAAAGATAGTAGATACATATCTTATGGATAATAGCATTTCTCGCCATCTTTTTTCTTCCATTAGAATAGCTTGAGTCTTTATCTCTTTGGCATGACTGCTAAAAATTTGTTGGATTGCGTATTTGTCATGTTTTGATAGCCTAAAGTATTTATGTATTTCTTTGAAATTATTGGTTAGTTTAGTTGCTAATTTCGTATGCGTACAAATACAAGAAAATATATATTGCACAGAATGCGATGAAGACGAATTCATATTAACTTTATCCTTTTAAACTGTTTCGCGGCGATTAAGCCGCGAAACAACTACTATGTTTTACTGTTTTACGCACAAGCCAGGCTATTGCACAACATATCTGCACTAGCACTATCTTCCTCAATAAGGTTAATGACAAAAATATCTTCCTGGTTCTCGAGGATTACATTTGTTTTTGTTTCCATTTTTTCTCCTTAATAAAATCAAAAATTAGTTAATAGTTTAATTGCTTTGTTTTATTCCATCACTATTCGCCTAGGAAGAAGCAAATAGCGGCTAGAATTCTGGTGGAAAATTTAGGTTTAGCTTTGGGGATGAAACAAGTGGGGATGAACATGGACAGATATGTAGGTTCAAGCAAAAAGATGTGGCGTTGCTTGGA
>DATAXC010000207.1:0-2716 GCA_036266895.1 Gammaproteobacteria bacterium | reverse complement strand
TGTCATTCATCACCGATAAGAACCCCCCTGTCATCACCTTAATGGACCCACCTAAAAGCGTCCAAAACACGCGTCAAACAAGTGCCATTTTTAGCTAATTTTTCACCTCTTTTCAACCATCAATTTTTTATCCTTTTTATTGCTAGAGTTAGCATCAATACGGCCCCTAAAGCTAGCCCCTTCCAGAACGATTCTATGTGCATTATGACGAAGTCGGTCAAGTGTAGCGGCGGCTAATAATTGATTAGGAAAGGCATTGCCCCATTCACTAAAATCAAGGTTGCTAGTGACGATGGTGGAGGTGCGTTCGTAGCGTTCTGAAATGAGTTCATGCAAATCTTCACAAATCACCTATGGTATTAGAAATACTTGTGCGTTATAACGCATGAGTGTAATATACCAAATTGTGCGCTATAGCGCACAATTTGTGAAGTATTGAGGTGCTTAAATGAGCGAAGAGAAATTTAAAAATAAATTAGTCGCTGTACTTAATAAAAGTATAGAGACAGGCAAAGTGATGAATGCATTAGCCCATATGTGTATTGGGCTGGGTTCAGTTATTGGCAAAGAAACGCTTCGTTTAACAGACTATAAAGATGCTGATAGTGGCTCTCATCCTTTCATTTCAGAAATACCATTTATGATATTGTCAGAAAACTCAAACAAGATTAGAAAATTGCGAAATGAGGCCATTGCTAACCATATTATTTTCAATGATTTTACTGACACGATGACAGTTGGTACTTATCAAGAACAAATAGAAAGAACGGCTCAAGTAAAAGATGGAAATCTTATCTATTATGGCATCGTATTATTTGGTGATTGGGACAAGGTGACAGAGTTAACTCGAAAATTCTCTTTATGGCGCGAAAAGGCTTGAAATAAATATGACAAATGATGATAAAACTTTAAGTAAAAGCGCGAAGGTAGTGCAAGAAGCTTTGTTAAAAAAAGGAATGGCGTTTGAAGTGATTGAGCTATCCGCAAGTACACATGCTGCTAAAGACGCAGCGCTTGCTTTAGGATGTACAGTCGCCCAAATTGTCAAATCATTATTGTTTCGTTCTGAAAAGACGAATCAGCCTATTTTAATTTTAGCGAGTGGAATAAATCGTATTAATGAAATCATAATTGAGAATATAATTGGCGAAAAAATTGTTAAAGCCGATGCTGATTTTACTCGTAATATAACAGGATTTGCTATCGGTGGCGTTCCGCCCGTTGGTCACGTGCAGACAATTAAATATATTTTTATCGATAAAGATTTGCTGAAGTTTGATACATTATGGGCGGCAGCAGGTACACCTAACGCTGTATTTTCCCTTAATTCTAGTGATCTTTTAAATTTAACGAATGGAAAAATGATTGCTATAAAGTAGAGAGAAAATTATGCGTAAAGTATTTTGGGATAATCCGTATCAAACAAGCTTAATCACGACTGTATCATCAGTCAATCATGATCGTATTTTATTTGATGAAACAATCGTATTTTCATTTTCAGGAGGACAAGAAAGTGATAGAGCTCACATCAATGGCCTTCCTATTCTTGATTCTGAAATAGAAGGCAATCTTATTTATTATATTCTGCCAAATAAACATGGACTTTCGCCTGGTGACAAAGTAAGTATGGAGATCGATTGGCAGAGACGTTATAAGCTCATGCGTTTGCATTTTGCCGCTGAATTAATTCTTGAATTAGTAACGCGTAAATTAAATATTGAAAAAATTGGCGCACATATTGCAGAAACAAAAGCCAGAATTGATTTTGTTTCTGACAAAAATATTTCTTTTATCTTTGAAAGCCTATTGGATGAATATAATGAAATTATTGCCAGCGATAGAGCAATAAAAACGGGTTTCTCCGATATTGAAAAACAAAGGCGTTATTGGGAAATCGAAGGATTTTCTAAAGTGCCTTGCGGTGGAACGCATGTAAAATCTACCGCTGAAGTGGGTTATATTAATTTGAAAAGAGTGAATATAGGTGGCGGGAAAGAGAGAATTGAGATTAAGCTTATTAACTCATGATTTGTTGTTGATGGTTTATCCATAAGTGTGTTTAAAACATAATGATCTAACTTCGCTACATAATCACGCATAAAATCCGCTACCCATCGTATTAAGTTGCGTAATGGCCATGGGAAGAGATAATTTTAATATCTGAATCCCGGCATTCGCTGGGACGCTGCGCGCTTTTTTGAATACTCATTCATTTTTGAACGGTGCATAAATAATTCTATCTATTGCTATGGATTCTAAAAATGTTTGATCATGCGAAATCACAATCATAGCGCCTTGATAATTCTTTAATGCAGACTCAATATTTTTCATGCTATTTAAATCAAGATGATTTGTCGGTTCATCTAAAATCAATAATTGTGGCGAATTGGAAGATTTAAGTGTACAAGCAAGCAATGCTCTTAATTTTTCACCGCCGCTTAAATGCTTTACTAATTTTAAGGCAGATACATTTTTAAATAAGAATTGCGCTAGGGCTTGGTAAGCTTCGTTTTCTTTAGCATCAACATTTAATTTTAAGAAATTGTCTAAGATAGATATTTCTGGATTAAGTTGATTTGCACTTTGATCTAAGTAATTAATACGTTCTATTCCTAAATAGTAACTGCTCACGCCTTTCATCAAATAAATTCACCAGCTAGTGCCATTTGAATTGCAATTAATGGATTATATCCTTTGTTTGCCATTGTTTGAAGAT
>DATAXC010000195.1:0-1758 GCA_036266895.1 Gammaproteobacteria bacterium | reverse complement strand
AGGGGAGAGGCAAAAGCTCTCTAGGCGTATTTATTCAACAACGCCCCCCCACGGGGAGAGGCGATTCTTACCTATTAATTAGGTAAATAAAAAGGTTTTTGCCTCTCCCCTTGTGGGAGAGGCCGACGCGTAGCGGTGGGTGAGGGGTAAATACTTATGACTTGTGATATACTAAAACAGAAGAGGATCAAGGATCAGGGATTAACAGGAGCGCTGTTATGAACGTCAAAATTCTCATTGCATCACCAAGTAAAATCTGCTTTATAATCGCTATTGCCGTCATGAGTTCCGCTGCTCGAGCAGAATACTACATTGTTTTCAACCATCCGCCCACTCAATCGACTTGCGAAGAAGCTGCTCGCAAGTTACCACAGCGACAAGAAGTATATTACCCAAAACATAAACAATATACTAAACGCCACCATCATCATGCCACAGAAGGTTTTTATGCTTTTCGTATGTATCGCTATGTGCCCGATAAAGCGTACACCAAAGACCGCGCCACCGGTGATGATAACGGCAGCGCCCATCCCGATTTACAGGTAGACAACTTTTAATATGAGAATGAAGTATGGAATTAACCGAAATATTAAAACTCAGCGAATTAAACCATGCTTCTGATTTACATTTATTTGCTGGCTCACCACCGCTTTTACGTATCGATGGAGATTTAGTGCCATTAAAAGATTTACCCGTATTGACAACAGAAACAACCCGCCAGCTCATTCACAACATGTTAACACAAGCACAGCAACAACAATTTGCTACTTATTTAGAGTTGGATCTAGCGATAGAATTTCCAAACATAGGCAATTTTCGAGTCAATGTTTTTCATCAAGCGCATGGTGTTGCAGCAGTTTTTCGCGTCATCCCAGAAGAAATACCAACTTTTGAAATATTAGGATTACCTTCTATTTTAAAAACATTATCAATTTTACCGCATGGTTTAATTTTGGTAACAGGCCCCACTGGTTCAGGTAAAACAACGACTTTAGCAGCAATGGTCAATCATATTAATGCTATCCGCGCTTCACATATTATTACCATTGAAGATCCGATTGAATACGTTTACAAAAACAAAAAAAGTTTGATCAACCAAAGGCAAATTTATCGGGATACCTTAGATGCAACGACAGCATTACGTTCTGCTTTACGCCAAGACCCTGATGTGATCTTACTCGGTGAAATGCGTGATTTAGAAACCATTCGCTTAGCCTTAACCGCAGCCGAAACGGGACATTTGGTATTGTCTACTTTACATGCTAATTCTGCCCCATTGGCGATTAGCCGGATTGTTGATGTCTTTCCTACTGATGAAAAAAATCGAGTTCGCAATTTGTTGTCTGAAACATTGCAGGCGGTGATTTGTCAAACCTTAATCAAGAAAGTAGGGGGTGGCAGGGTAGCAGCCTTTGAAATCATGCTAGCTAATCCGGCGATTCGTCATTTGATCCGCGAAGATAAAATTGCGCATATGATCATGACTATACAAACCAGTGGTGATATGGGCATGTGCACCATGGACCAATCGCTGCAAGAATTAGTAGCAAAGCGGATTATTACACCAACGACCGCGAGAAGTGTCGCGGTGAATCAAGAGTGGTTTAGTTGAAAATTCGTTACTAACCTTAAAATAACCTTAAATCACCAGTAAATTCCAATAAAATATGAACATAATCAGAACTAATTAATAACATATCAATTAATTTTTTTGTCCTTGTAGACTGCTAACAGTCCTATTAACTTGCTATAATAATT
>DATAXC010000169.1:0-3117 GCA_036266895.1 Gammaproteobacteria bacterium | reverse complement strand
ATTGTTCGCTGTTTATGCGCGGATTTGTGGCACTGCTAACAGCCTTCACTCCTCAAACCATCTATAATCTTGAGGGTTGAGATATGTTGATATTTTTTGCTGGTTCTATCAGCTGCATTTTCAGTGAAAATGGAAGGTATTTGATAACGTAAATTTTCTAAATTAAGCATAACTTATTACTCCATGTTAGATATAAATTGTTAATACACAACTATAATAACATATTTGCAATCCATGTCAACATTGTTTTGCTATTAAAATTGTTTTAATTTATTATTTGTTGTTAATAAACAATACAGAGATTCGGAAATGAATGACAATAAAACCTATTGGGCCAAAATCGTTACAAAAATACTTAAAGCTGAATTAGCAAAACGCGGGATTGATTACCCCGCGCTTGTTAGCAAATTGCATGAAATAAACGTTAATATTAGCGTCGAGGATTTGCGAGGGCGCATGTCACGCGGTACATTTAGCGCAGCTTTATTTATTCAATGTCTGAAGGCTATAGGTGTTATAAATTTACCTTTAGAAGAGAGTTATTTTGACCATAGAAAATAGTATATAAATTCACCACCAACAAAAAGTCAATAAGATTAGCTATCTCTAACCTATTGAAAATACAGCATTATAATTATTGATGTTTCGCTTACGGCCGTAAGCGAATCTTTTATGCTAAGAGAAATCGGCCACCATAATGTAAACTTTCGCTTACGATGGTAAGCGAAAGTTTGTTTAGGAGAATTTATGACCAAAGATATCGAACTTACAGATTATAAATTGCTGCTTGAAGAAACAAAGCAAACCATCATGAATGCACAGCAGCATTTTCTTCAACAAGCAACCCGTACAAATATTGAATTATATTGGCAATTAGGAAAATTACTTGCAAGAACAGCTGAGCGTTATCAATGGGGGAAGCAAATTTTAGCTCGTCTGTCGCACGATCTTACAAAAGTTTTTGCTAGTGCGCGTGGATACTCAGAGCAAAATTTACGGCACATGCGTCAATTTTATTACGAATATGCAGAATCGCCTGATTTGTTAGACATCGCAAAAAACGTTCGTTGGAGTACAAACTTATTAATTATGCATAAGGTAAAAATGCCTGAGGCACGAAAGTTTTATCTTCAGATGGCAAGTGATAGTATGTGCAATCGTGATATAATTGAATTACAAATAAAGTCGGAAGCATATGAACGAGAATGTTTACAAGACAAAAAACATAATTTTTCATTAACATTACCTCATCACCAGGCTGCAAGAGCAGATAACATACTTAAAGCAAGTTATTTTCTAGAAATAAGTAAACCATTTATAGGTTCTCATTCCTTATTGGAAAGACAAATAGAAAATGAAATGGTTGCTAGAATAAAAGAAGTAATTATGATGTTAGGGAAAGGTTTTGCTTTTATTGGTAATCAATATCGTATAGTTGCAAAAGGAAATGAATATCTGATCGATCTTCTTTTTTTTAATAGAATCACAAGATCGCTTTTTGCAGTTGAGCTAAAGACCAGAAAATTTAAAGCTGAATATGCTGGAAAAATGAATCTATATTTAGGCTTATTAGATGATTATGTTAAGCAACCTGATGAAAATCCATCCATTGGATTAATTCTTTGTACAAATAGAAATTTCATTGAGGCAGAGTATGCTTTGCGTGATATTAACAAGCCAATTGGTGTTGCTGAAATAAAATTATCAAAAATTTTACCAAAAGAGCTAATAGGAAAACTTCCTGACCCTAAAGAATTGGAAAATGAAATATTACATGAAATTCAAGAACTAGATAATTTAGAGAACGGCGATGATGAATTGGACCTTTAATAGATTTATGAATAATATTATATGGGCAATATGATAAATTAAACTACATTAATGGAAAACTAATATGACAGATCAGACAGAAGAGAAATTGATTATTTTTTTTAAAACCGCTTCTAAGTTGGAACGAGCAAAAAGGATACGAGCTATTAAGTCTATGATGATTTTATTAGTTCTCGTCATGTGCATATATGGTTTGTGTAACTACGTTTCATTTTTCAATGAAACGATAACATATACTCCTGATTCAACCATCATTGATCTGCCAGATCGCACACTTACTATCGGTAGTCTGCTATTAGGAGCATTTTGTTTTTACGTATATATGGTCTTACGCAATCCAATCATCTTATTTGCATTACCACTTTTGGTGTTTGCCTTGAAATATAGCGCTAATCCCCTCAAGCATTTTTATTATGAAATTTGGCCAAAACAATATCACAATGTCAAAACAATTTTAGCAGATAAACCGGAATTAATTTCTATACTTCCTAACTATGTAAATGCTAAGTGTGAAATGACAACTGTCAACTATAAAAAATTTACTGCTTTGGCAGAAGACTCCAATCCTGCTCCCTTTCTTGCTGATTTTCCTTTGAAGAAGGTAGCGGTGGCTGATGTAAACAAAATGTGTGCCAGAATGTTTATAATATCACAATAAAAAAACCTTGAATGAATTACATGCAAACCAAGTAAATTATTTTATAACACTTAATTAATAAAGAGATTGATCATGATAGAGATTGCCATAGAAAAATTATTTGAGCTGATAGCTAATGGCGAATCAGAAACAGTCGAGTTTAAAGAATCTTTCGGTGATGAAGCTCTTGAAACAATAGGAGCTTTTTCCAATGCTCGAGGGGGTACTCTTTTTATAGGGATAAAAGATTCTGGTGAAATTTATAAAATCCAAATTGGAAAAAAAACTCTCGAAGATATTGCCAACAGAATTCAAGATGTAACTGATCCACGCCTTCAACCTTCTATTTCAGTTATTGAATATGAAAAGAAAAAAATAATTGTAATTTATGTTTCTTCTAGGACTGGAGTTCCAGTAAGTATACGTGGGCGATATTTTCGACGTGCTGGGCGAAGTAATCAGCGGATGAGTCATGAAGAAATTATGCAACGAATGATTGCAAGCACTGGCCTCAGTTGGGATGCTAATATTGAAGCCACTGCTACTTTAGAAGATATTGATTTCAGCCGTGTAAGTATTTTTGTTAAAAAAATTAAAGAAAAAGGCCGTTTTCCTATACCAAATCATGCCTCTGATCAAGATGTCCTCCG
>DATAXC010000182.1:0-3807 GCA_036266895.1 Gammaproteobacteria bacterium | reverse complement strand
TTCGGCCATATAAATCTGAATTTCTATCTAATACTTGTGTCTGTGCTAATGCATGGCACACACCGGTATCAAAAAAATAGAATTTTGCTGTAGAAATGGCTTTACGTTTTTTAGATTTCATCCATGGTGTCAACATAAAACCAATTAATGTATCTTCTAAAATAGTATAATACTCACGTACTGTAGATGCTGCTACTGCGGCATCATTTGCTATTTGTGCGAAATTTAACATTTGACCATTTGCTAATGCGGCGGTGATCAAGAACCGAGAAAACTGCGGTAATTTTCGTACTAAACTTTCTGCTTGTATTTCTTCATACAGATAGGTTTGCACATAAGCTTGTAACTCTTCTTCTGGATCCGGACTACCATAGATTGCCGGCAATCCACCAAAACGCAAGTAATGGTCTAATTTGAAATCTGGGATTTCACTAAAAGATAAAGGATACAAATGCGCTGTCCATGCTCTCCCGGCAAGTAAATTAGCATGGCCATGTTTTAATTTACGTGCACTACTACCAGTCAACAAAAAACGTAATTGTCTTTCTTCGATTAAACGATGCACTTCATCTAGTAATTGCGGTACTTTTTGGATTTCATCAATCACGATAAATTCTGATGGTCGCTCAACTAACGCGGCATTGATCATATTTTCCAATTCCCAGGGCGCCGCGGTTAAGCGCAAATACAATTCTGATCGTAACAAATTGAAAATTAAAGACTTATCTTTTAGTTGCTCGCGGATTAAAAAGCTTTTTCCTATCGCACGCGGGCCTAATAGAAAAAAAGACTTCTTTTCTAGCAAAGATAATAAATTAAGCTGGCGTTGATAGTAGGACATACAATAAGTCTACCGCTGTTTATCCGGATAATCAACAACACTACCGCTGTTTATCCGGATAAACAGCGGTAGTGTTGTTGATTATCTCCTATACCATAGTAATGCCCTCTCCCGCCCTTCGGGCACCCTCCCCCGTAAACGGGGGAGGGGACAATAGATAGGTCAAAGTTTTTCTTTCAATGATACAATGAATTCGTCTGCTTTACTTAAATATCCCCCAACACACTGCCTTCTTTCTCTGCTTGAGGTAAGGCGCGTAATAATTGCAAGGCTTCCAATACTTGTATGGTTGCCTCTGCTTGATTAAGTGTATAAAAATGCAAGCCGGGCGCGCCGCCTGCTAACAATTGCTGACAAAAATGCACGACCACTTCTAAACCAAATTGTTTAATCGCAACTGCATCATCGCCATAAGATTCTAAGCGTTTGCGTATCCAACGAGGAATTTCTGCACCGCAAGCATCGGAAAAACGCAGTAATTTGTTAAATTGGGTAATCGGCATAATGCCTGGTATGACAGGTAAATAAATATTATGTTTCAGACATTCATCTAAATAATAAAAATATGCATCTGGATTAAAGAAATATTGAGTAATAGCACCATTAGCGCCGGCTTCATATTTTCTTTTTAAATTTAACACATCATCTTGCGCACTTTGCGCTTGTGGATGTATTTCTGGATAAGCGGCCACATCAATATGAAAATAATCGCTGGTAAGTTCACGAATCAAACGAACTAACTCACTGGCATATTTGAATTCACCCGCTTGTCCCATGCCAGATGGTAAATCACCGCGCAAAGCAACGATACGCCGTGTACCTAATGCTTGGTATTGAGTGAGCATGGTTAAAATTTCAGTACGGCTCGCACCAATACAAGACAAGTGCGGCGCAACGTTAATGTTAGTTTGTTGCTGTAATAATTTTACCGCTTCGACTGTGCCATCACGGGTAGAGCCCCCTGCACCAAATGTCACTGAAAAAAAGTGCGGCTGACAACGCGCTAATGCGATGGCTGCAGCAGAAAAATTCTTTTGGCCTTCGGGGGTTTTTGGAGGAAAAAATTCGAAACTGATTGTGAGGGGTGATCGTTGCGTCATGCGTGTTCTTGCTCCTTTACTTATTCATATTCAAATTCAGCAATCACAGGCGTATGATCAGACGGACGTTCCCAACTGCGCGGTAATTTATCGATGCGGCAACTAACACAATGCGCCGCCAATGTTTGGCTTGCAAGAATATGATCAATACGCAATCCCATATTCCGCTTAAACGCATTCACCCGATAATCCCACCAAGTATAAACTTGCTCATCAGGTGCATGTTGACGGAAACAATCTTGAAATCCCACTTTTAATAACGCTTGAAAAGCTTGGCGTTCTGGTTCACTGAACAATACTTTTCCTTGCCAAGCAGCGGGATCGTGTACATCTCTTTCATGTGGCGCAATATTAAAGTCGCCTAAAACCACGATATTCGGATAGGTTTTTAACTCTGTTTGCAAATACATATCTAAATGTTGCAACCATCTTAATTTGTATTGATATTTTTCCGAACCAACACTTTCACCGTTAGGTACATAAATATTTAAGATGCGCAGCGTATTGTTAATGGTTACCGCTAAAACGCGGCGCTGTGGATCATCATGTTGCGGTATGTCGGTAATAATGTGCTCGGTTGGCATCGGCAGACGACTGATAATAGCAACGCCATTATAAGCTTTCTGTCCCGAAGAAATAACGTGATAACCTAATTCTTGAATCGCTTGCAATGGAAAGTCTTCATTCACCACTTTGGTTTCTTGCACCGCCAAAACATCCGGCTTCACATCTTGCAACCAAGTTAATACGTGCGGCAAACGCGCACGTAATGAATTCACGTTCCATGTGGCAATGGTGATCTTCATGATAGCAATTCCTGTTTATAGTAGGCATCCGCTACAAGAACCTGCCCCGCACGCGGAACGCGTTGCGGGGGGTGCCCCTACAATAAATTCTGTTATAAACTATAATAAAGATCGAATTCAATGGGATGCGTGGTCATACTGACTTGTGTTACTTCTTCACGTTTCACCGCGATATACGCATCAATTAAATCTTTATTAAATACACCACCCTCTAATAAGAAAGCATGATCTTGTTCTAAACTATCCAATGCTTGTTCTAATGAAGAACATAAACTTGGAAAAGATTTCACTTGTTCTGGCGGCAAATCATATAAATTTTCATTCACTGGTTGGCCAGGATGAATTTTATTTTTAATCCCATCTAAACCCGCCATTAATAGTGCTGAGAATGCGAGATAAGGATTCACTAAAGCATCCGGGAACCGCGCTTCAATACGTTTTTCTTTTTCACTAAACACGTGGGGAATACGAATACCGGCAGAACGGTTGCCTTCAGAATACACCATGGTCACCGGCGCTTCGAAACCAGGGACTAAACGTTTATAACTATTGGTGCTGGCATTGGTAAAAGCATTCAATGCACGTGCGTGTTTGATAATACCGCCAATATAATAGAGTGCCATTTCTGATAATCCGGCATATTCTTTACCAGCAAACAAGTTTTTTCCACCTTTCGCTAAGGATTGATGACAATGCAAACCGCTGCCATTATCGCCGACTAGCGGTTTTGGCATGAACGTGACAGTTTTATTGTGCGCATGTGCCACATTTTGAATCACGTATTTAAAAATCAGCATTTCATCCGATTTATGTAAAATAGTGCTATAGCGTGTGGTAATTTCATTTTGACCAGCAGTGGCGACTTCGTGATGATGCACTTCTGGCACTAAACCCATTTCTTCTAACACCATACACATGGTGCCGCGCAAATCATGGGAAGAATCAACGGGTGGGACTGGGAAGTAACCGCCTTTTAATCGCGGTCGATAGCCCATGTTACCTTGTTCCATTTTCGTACCGCTATTCCAACAAGCTTCATCGGCATTGATTTCATAAAAAC
>DATAXC010000156.1:0-5174 GCA_036266895.1 Gammaproteobacteria bacterium | reverse complement strand
CCGTGCATGAGGCGAGCAAGACACAACTTGCTCGCTCGTCCAAAACTCAGGCTTAATAGTTCTAATTCGAGACATAATCAACTGTCCTCCTTAGAACATATTTCCATGTTAAGGAAAATACTGTTTAAAAAATGAGATATATGCTTTGGTCCAGGTTGAGATAAATCCTCAATAGGATTAAAATTATCCTGATCACTTTTTTCGATATTGCCCTCAATTACGAGTTGAGAGCTTTTGACTGAAAGGCACTGATTATGCGATATCATTAGCGCCTCCCTGCCATCTTCCTGACATCAAAACATATTTGGCAACACGATGATGACCGCCTCCTGGATTGCGGTCATTTACCCAATGTCTTTGGATATTAAAGCCATATTTGTGACGCAGCTCATACACACGGGGAGCGACACCAAGAATATCTAGTTCATGTCGCGCCTCTGTCGTAGTACATGGACCGGCTTGTAATCTTTTTAATAATCGTGATCGTTGCGCTTCTAGGGTGTTATTATGCTTTTTCATGGGTACCCCCGATTTTACCTTGGTTGGCGACCCATTGAAAAAATGCTGCTTCATCTATGAGAACACGCTTACCAACTTTTTTTACGACACCAAACTGATCAAAGCCATTTTTATGTCGGTTAAAGATGAGATTGCGCAGACCACCAAGGCGGGGCCATTCATGATGCTTTTCCCAATTAGGAACGGGAATATAACGTGTCCATTCATCATAAAATTTATTGCTATTCATGCTTCATTACCTCCTGCTGTTCAAAGACACTTAGCGGAATTGCTATGTGTTATAGGAG
Source organism: Gammaproteobacteria bacterium (assembly GCA_036266895.1). Taxonomy (GTDB): domain Bacteria; phylum Pseudomonadota; class Gammaproteobacteria; order DSM-16500; family DSM-16500; genus Aquicella. Next base: position 4,368 of record DATAXC010000156.1, on the reverse strand, counting down.
ATAAGGCGCTAGAAAAAAACTAGCAAATCGCTAGAAATCAGCTAGCGAGCTGTACATAGAGTTAGAGAGATGCAGAGTAGATTAGCGCCAATCAATTTTTTCTTTCGGATTATATACGCAAAATTCCCGTTTTTTTATTGAATCGAACAAATGCTTGTATAAATCAGTCGATTGTAATTTAATCTTGTGCAATGAATCAGTAATAGCAGCCCATACTCTCTTCCTTGCTTTCTCGTTCGCATTTATATTTTTGCGTGGCTTATAATTCTTTCCCAATACTTCATTGAGATAGCTTTCATATTTTACTTTTGTATCTTTCAGGCTTTCAATTTGCTCAATATTCCCATCTTCATTTGCAATTTCTAACTCTTCGTTCGTATCATTAAGAGCGACCTGAACAGCTTTAATTGTTTTTTCATCAGCGGCCACATCAAAATCAGAAGTACCATCATCAATATGTAACGATTCACTTTCAAGGTTCTCTAGGCTAATACCACAGCCTTCTGCAACCTGTTTATTAATTATAAGCTCTAATTCATTTACATGGATTTCAGAGTATGGTCTTCTTACGAGATACTCAATATATTGCAACCCAACAGAATTTTTTATCTTGATACTTTTACTCAAAAAGAAAATCTCATAGATATCCCCCGATTTAATAAAAGCATTATCAATAGATTTATTCACACCTAATAATTTGCTTTTCTCAAGCTGAATATTATTACCGGTCGTATAATAATGAAAAACACCCACAACATCAGCCACACTAGCAAATGCGAGTGCTGTTAAAAAATTAAATACAATATCAGCAGAATCTTGAGGAGATAATCCAAAATTATAAATATCTATTTGTGAGAGATCATCTTTCCACGTTAAATAAAATTGATTAAAAAAATCCATTTGCATTTCAACCGGAAATTTTTGTTCGCTAGACCATAATACAATCATTATTGCATTAAATTCGCAAACCATCTCATAAAATCTAGATGGTTGAATTTTATTAAATGCACTTATTATTTCATCTAATGGCTTTTCTAGCATTATTTGACGATTCGCATCATCCTCCTTATTATTTTTAACATATAAATAAATCCAGTTTCTTTTGAGAATAGACATAGCCTTATTGGGATTTAATTTTTCTATTTCTTTAAATCGCTCAATATGACGTTGGATATTTTCATTTAGAGGAAAAATCATAGTCTATATCCCTATTTTAGTTTCAACTTATCCCAAATATTTTTTCATTCATTCGCGCAACAACCTTGCTAGTATGCGCGTCACTCAGATGAGCATACCTTTTCACCATCTGTAACGTTTTATGTCCCAAAATTTCCGCAATTTCAGCAAGACTTGCACCATTCATCGCTAGATATGACGCAGCACTATGGCGGTTGTCATGAAATTTATAATCTGTAATTTCAGCACGTTTCAATGCGGTTTCCCAAGGAGTACGAATATCAATAGGATTTTTTAGATTTTTCCCAGGAAAAACTAAATCACAATTAAGTTGACGTATTTTTGCGTGTTCTTTTAAGAGCGCTAATGCATGTCCTACAAGATGAAGCACCCTTCGTTCGCCATTTTTGGTTTCATGAAGAATGATCACTCCGCGAATTAAATCCACGTCCTGCCAATCTAAACTTAATAGCTCCATTCTGCGTGCACCTGTCGATAGAGCTAAAACAACAATTGTATAAAGATATGTGCTTTCACTTTCTTTGCAGGCGGTTAATAATCGTTCCCGTTCTTTATCAGATAAAAAACGTACTCGCCCGCGAGGTTCTTTCATTTTAGAAACTTTACGTAATGGATTTTCTTCTACCCACATCCACTCTTTGGTAGCGATAGTAAAAACATGGCTCAAAGCTGCTAAGTAGCGATTAACGGTTGCTGAAGTGCGATACTTGTTTCGAGGGGTTTTACCTTGAGCCAACTTATCTCGATGTTGGGATATTAATGCCGGAGTAACATCTGCAAGCGAATGGGTACCGATATTTTCTTTCCACCACTCTAATTGTCCTACCTGGGTATAGGCACTCTTAGGCTTAGTGGGAAGTACATATTTTATATAACGGGTAATTGCTTCAGCCAGTGTATGTCGCTTCGCTTCAGTCGTTTTAAAGTGACGGCCTTCACGAATAGATGTTTCAGTCTGTTGGGCCCATTTGCGAGCATCGGTCAATCGTTCAAAAGAAGCGCTCTGTACTGGAAAGCCTTTTAGTCTTACCTTGACACGAAAGGTTGTTTTACCGTCTGGGGAAACTCGTTTTTCAATATTTGCCATGAACTATTACCGTCATTGTTATTGCGTGACAGATAAGCTACAGCAAAGGATAATAAACGGCAACATCTGACAATTAGTCAAATGAAATATATTGCAAAAACTCTATCTTTCATGGAATTATGCATTAAGGCTTTCTCTATGGGGCACTCACGGGGCAGCTATCAGAAAAAAAGAAAGAAAGTGGCTCAAAAATAGATCAACACTAATACTATGTCATGGAGAAAAAAATGGAGACTTATTTAGGAATTTTTTGGCAGTGGGTGACCTACCTTTGGTCTGAGATTACAACTTGGCTCACTACTAATAATGGCATCGTGACAGTTATAGCTATTTTATTAGCGCCGATCATTGCTTTGCGTGTCCAGACAAAATTAGATGCAGCAAAAGAGAAAAGCCAAAGAAAGCTGATCATATTCAAAACATTAATTGCAACCTATGCCACCCGCGTTTCTCCCGACCACATACAAGCACTCAACATGATTACCATCGAATTTTATGGTACTGAATCAGTCCTAAGCTCATGGAGATTATATCAGCAGCATTTGATAACACCCGCCCCTAAAGCAAACGACACTTCAATTCCAATAGAAGAAAGAGAAAAAGCCGCACAACAATGGCTCGAGACTGGCAATGATCTTTTTATTAATCTGCTTGTCGATATGTCAAATGAAGTTGGCTTTCCCTTTGATAAACCCACCTTATCGAAAGGCGTTTATTATCCAATTGCTCAAGAAAAGATAGAAATAGAAAATAGGATTTTACGCGAAGGGTTGCTAAAAATAATATGTAATCGCGAACCGCTATCAATGAACGTTACTGGCTTCCCTATTAATCAAGATGCACTGGATAAGCAAAATAAACTACAAGATAGCTTGCTTGAGTATTATGATGGAAAAAAATCAGTAAAAGTTATGATAGAAGAAAAAAATGATGCTTCATCATAACAACATACTGGGGTCATGATTTAACCCCAATTGTTATATGAAAGCCAATAGAGTAGCCTTTAAAACACAACTTATCAGATAAATCATACCGCCTGCGCAATTTCAGCAAAGAAGGAGATTCTACCAAAATAACGTAATACGTTTTTAACCCAATCATTGCGGTAACAATATCTTTAACTATAAAGTTATGTTCCCGATTAAAATCGTCGTCATTAATTATTTTATTTTCTTCAGGATAAATAACGGTGATATGGGCGCCTGCCGATTTTCCTCCAAAGTAATCAGGTTTTTTAATCTGTTGATTTTCCAATAACGGAAATAATTGATGGATGTACGCATCATCAATATCGAGGTAAATTAAATTATTATCTGATATCGCTAACTTGCCATTAGACGGCAAATATGATGCGGTATTAAGAAGCTCAGGAATGTTCAACTTTTCAATTAAGGGCGTCTTCATAAATTTACTTGTTTCTTATTTGCATATCGTCAAAATATCTTCCGGCTTTCTTGCGATATAATTCGGGCGATGTTGTGAAAGAATTTTCTCTGAATTAAACCCCCATGTAACAGCAATAGAACTTACATCACATTCTTTTGCTGCCTCTACATCACGAGTTTCATCACCAATATAAAATGCTTGTGATTTGTCTATTTTATAAACTTTAAGGATTTTTCTTAATATGTGTTTTTTACCAAAATAACTAGATTCAATATGAATGAAATTGAACAGTTGTTGCATTTTATTACATTCCAACCATTCCGTAACATTTTCTGAAGAATTAGATGTTAAAATCCCGAGTGGAATTTTCATGTCATAAAGCTCCTGAAGAATTTCAGGAAGATTCTTAAAGGGCGATAACATTTTCATTTCGCTTCGCATATGCTTTCTTGCACAACGCAATACGCTAGGAATTTTATAAATAGGAATTTTCAAGTGTTTAATAAGCTTTTTCGACGTTAAATCTCTAAGCCCCTCAATTTCATCAATACTTATTTTTCTGAAATTAAATTCATCCGCCAATAAATTAAGTTTTTCCATTGCAGCGCGAAAGCTATCAACTAATGTACCATCAAAATCAAATATTAAATATGGGCTATTTTTCATGCGCAATCATTCCCTGCATATACATCACTGCT
>DATAXC010000144.1:0-4270 GCA_036266895.1 Gammaproteobacteria bacterium | reverse complement strand
TCTGAATTCATTGTATCATCGAAAGAAAAAACTTGACCCATCTATTATCCCCTCCCCCGTTTACGGAGAAGTGCACACGTAGGTTGGGCTGAGCAACGCGAAGCCCAACAATGGCGGGAGAGGGTTGACACTTAATCACAATTTCGAAGCATATTACTCAATAAGTAGCGTTGCTTGCACTTTTGACCCAACTAAATTCGCCTGTTGTTGTTTTACCTGTAATCCTTGCTGCGTTAATGTTTGCGTAAAAGCGGTCATCTCTTCTGGTGAACCAGCGTTCAATTCTACGGTTAATTGTTTCTGTTGATAATCCATGCGTTTCAAGTTGATATTTTTTACTTGTTGCATACTTGTACCCACTGCCGCCAATAATACCAGTACACGATTGTCATTCGATTTAGCAGCCAGTTTGCGTACTTTTTCTTCGAGCCGCAATTTGGGTGCAATAATATTTTTTGCTTGCGGGAAATGCGTTTGATAAATTTGTGTAATGGCCTCTTGTAATTTTTCATCTCGCTGCTTCAGTATAAAATAAGAAACGGTAGGATAAAGCAATAACATACTTATCCAAATCACGCATAAAACCAATACCGTTTGCCATAATTTATTCATTTGCGGTAATTTCGATTTTTTTACCGCATGACTTCTTTGTAATAAATTAATGGCTGGCTTCAATAAAGCGGCTTGATCTACGTCTACTAAAAATGGGTTGGCATCGGCGCTGGTTTCTTCTATTTTAACGCCATTGATCATCGACTGTCCGATCCAACGCGGATTACCCGTTGTCGCTTGGTAATGTGTTACATCAATAACAGCAGGTGGTGGATTGGTTGACAGCAATAGCGTTAGCCATTCGGTTAAATTAATTGGATCACAAGCAAATCCCTGATATTGGCCAAGACGCGCGATGGCCATTTCATCATACAATGCAATCATCCATCTCATATCAGAATAAGGCAACGCCAACGAAACCGGCAGCATTATATCCGGTTGAATCGTTAATGCTTGTAATACTTGCAACCATTGTTGCATTTTTTCATGCGCAACCACGGCGACTGGCCACACATTATTCGCAGCAGATTCACCGATGGCAAAATGTAATTTATCCACTTCATCAATTAACTGATCTTCTAACGCATAAGGCACCGCTTGCAAAAGACGCGTGCGATTCATTTTCGGCAACTGCACTTGCGTTATCCAGACATCTTCAGCAGGTACCAACACAATCACGGTTTTTACGACTGCAGCTTCTTGTAATAATGTGGTTGTGGTAGGTTGCACCATACCCGTTTCATCTATCACTACCCAACTGGGCTGTGATAAATCATGCGCATGTAAATAAATCACTAATTGTGCTTGCATAATAAAACCTACTACTACTTAGTCTGCCAATGTACTGTCATCACCACTTTTTTATCTTTAATACCACGCTCCAGCAAAGTATAAAGCACACGTTGCTGTTTCTCTATGCTTACTACTGTTTCTATCAAAAAATAATCACTGACAAAAGTTATTTTATCCGCAGAAATACTATGGTTCTTTACTAAATCCACATTTAAAAAGGTTTGCGCAGAAATCCAAGGCTGTTGTGCGCGTAATTGCAACAAAGCCTGTGTCGTGGCCAATTCTAGCGTAGGACTTAATAACATTAAAACAGCTGCGGGTGCGGTTTGTACATTGATTTTTGTTGCTTTGGGTAAGGCAACCACATAAGGCTGTAAAGCATTAAATAAATCCGCGGTCATGCCTTTCACTAATCGTAATTCCGTCATACTCACCATCGGTCGATGCGCGGCACGATAGGGCTGTGGCAAGGTCAAATAATAGTGACTTTCAGCACTATTTTCAGTACCTGATGTAATCCAATCCACGATCGCAGCTACAATCGCACTCACTTTTTCTTCAGTCAAATCAGGTGCCAGTTGTTGTAACAAACGTTTAAACTGCGTTTGCTCATCAGTCTGAGTCAAATTATTTAAATTAAATCGTCCTTGCATATCTTCGATTTTACTACTAATGCGATAACCGGCTATTTCTACGACAGGCAATTGTAAAGGTATTTTATCGACGATTTGGTTAGGCTGTTGTTTTTCTAAATTTTGCCGCAACTGATCCATGGCCCAGGCGATAGACCCCTGTGCATATAATTCTGCTTGGGTATTGCGTAATAATAACGTGGTACGTCGTGTATCACGTTCGAGTTGCGCCAACATGACATACGCCATCGTGGCCACCAGCGCGACGATAAATAACGCCACCACCAACACAATACCGCGTTGGCGCTGTTGAAAGCGCGTTGATTTAATGTTTCTGTGCAGCAATAACATAGAGTTGACTGATCTCTCCCCAATTCGCAATAGTAAGTGTTACACGCACCGCAATGGGTAACGGCTGCGGTGTCTCACTCTCAATAGGCCAGCGTGCATAAAACTGGCCCTGATGATCTAAATAAGCAAAACGCACCCCCACTACCCCAGTTTGCAAACGCTGCCATTGCGCTTGCGTGGTTGGTGCTTGATCTAATACCGGCCAAGTTTCTCGCCACAACCCTTGATTTTGCCAATGATAAGCAACGCGGCGCAATGCACTCTGCCCAGTTAAGCCGATTGGATCTGTCATTCCTAAATACGTACAAGTCAGCGTTTGTGCTGTGCCGATAAAAGCGGGTTGCGCCATGCCATTCGCACCCCAAATGGGCCGATCAACTGCTTGTTCAATATCACGTGATAAGATCAACAGGGTTTTTTGCAATTGCCGCAACCGTTCCGCATTTCTTTCTACGCCAGATTGCACATTAATAGTGCGGTGCAAGGCTTGCGCTAAAATCAGGGAAATAATCGTAAACACAAACATGGCGATTAACAATTCTAATAAAGTAAACCCGGTATGAGTCTTCATCTTCATGCTTACTGAGTGGGTGTTTACTTTATTCATAATGCGTCACATAACTTTCAAATTGAATCAATGGCGTTTGTTCTTCGGTATCTCGCGCGAAAACTTGCACTACAATTTTTTTGATATGTTGATTGTCCGTTGCTGTTTGATATCCTTGCCAATACCAGGTTTTATCTAACACAAATAACGATTTCCGCGCCGTATCCTCATCTTCTGGTAACACCAATAACCCCATACGTGCTTCATTCAGCAAGCGTTCGCCTATCCACATCGCTATTGTTTTATTTTGTAAATGATCAGTTGCACGTATGCTTTGTGAAGTCGCTTTGATAATCGCGGTTAAAGCAATACTGATGATAGCCAATGCAATTAACACTTCAATCAGCGTTAATCCGCGGATTTTACGCTTAGGATAAAGCTTGACTGGTAATATGGCCATTGGCATCGCCTATAATAGCATATCGCGGCGCTTCGCCTTTCTTACTGATGTACAAAGTAAACGGCGTCATATCACCATTCGTCGACATAATAATTTGCGGTACAATTTGCTGTGGTTTTATACTATCCTCTGTTTCTGTTTCGTCCTGAGTAACGGTTTTCATAGAAACTTGGATATCTGCTGGAATAACCCGCTGCGTTAACAGGTGATCGTCTAATGGTGCCCACCCACGCTTTTCACCTTGTTCATCATCAATAGTAATTTTGTAACTAGAAAAGCGTAGCTTCTGTTCATCAAAGGATAATCCTAACACCATCGGCTGCAATAAGGCTTGTTCACCGGCTAATGTCATCACCTGAGTTAACTCTTGGGTAAAAGCGGCTAATTGCTGATCTTGGTTATGACGCAAGCTGAGCAAAGCGACGCCGGTCAAAATACTGACAATCAAAATGACCACCAAAATTTCTACCAGCGTAAAACCGCGCGTACTTTTCTTCATGTTTGAGGCGTCTCGTTGGCGTTCATGTTCCAATTACCAATTTCCTGGCCACCCCCATCTTTTCCTTTCGGCCCATAGCTAAAAATCTTAATTTTTTCATCATCATTCAGATATTGATATGGCTCGCCCCAAGGATCTAACGGTATTTCTTGTAAATAGCCTTCTGATTTCCAATGTCGTGGCACGGGGGCCGTGTTAGGCCGGGCAACTAAGGCAGCTAAGCCTTGATCAGTACTAGGGTAAAAACCATTATCGAGCTTATACAAGTCTAGGGCGCTTTGAATGGCTAAAATATCTTGTTTTACTTTCACGATCCGGGCTTGCTCTGGTCGGCTCATGATTTTTGGGACGATAATTGCAGCTAAAATGCCTAAAATGACAACTACCACCATCACTTCGATCAATGTAAAACCACTGAGATGGCGCTGGCTAGTATG
>DATAXC010000113.1:0-7863 GCA_036266895.1 Gammaproteobacteria bacterium | reverse complement strand
TATAGAAATAACGTTTAAAGAAGTTAGCGAATTATTTGCTGCATTATCTCAGATTGATCAACGTCCACTTAGTGATGGACAAACTGAAGAAGAATTAGAAAAAACAAAAGAAATTGAACAAAAATGCCTGATAGAAGTAGCACTTACAGCACGTGATGTTCGAATGACTTTAGAAAAATACGGTCCATCACAAGTGCCGTATAGTACCATCAATGCATTTTATTACGAAATGGCAAAATTACTGGTCGTAAGCACGCCAAATGATGATCAAGCAGTATATAAAAAGTTGATGTCTACACGAAATATTAAAGGCACATTTAAACCAAATAGAAAAACGCCAAAAAACCAAGAAAATGCTAATGATTTATTGAAAGAACCAATCGAAAGTAAAGCGAATTATGGTGTGTCTATTTTAGGTAGTCCTTCAATCGTTCCAAAAAAGAAGGATCGGATAAAGTTAATTGGATGTTCACACATATTAGATTTAGCCACAGTAAGGGCAGACTCTTCCTGGGGAATACAATTAGCGGCAATGTTGTATGGCCGAGAAGAAATTCAATCAATCACCAAAGGTTCGCTCGCATTAAATCAGCTTGCTAATGTGCATGTATTGTCGTCAGATGAACAAGGCAGAATAAGAGAATTTTTTGAACAGGCGGTCGGTTTTGAGCTAACGGATAATTTTTACAATGCATGGCGGAAATGGTTGGAGACTAAAGTGTTAAGTATTCCGCCATATGACATGTTAATGAATTTACGAGAAGCGCTTAGAAGCGGTGATTATAAACATGAGGGAACAAATGATAATGCTGCATTTGAAACATTGGCAGCCATTAAAGTGTTTGATTTTTATTGGAATTTTGTACCAGCTGAAATAAAAAAAAGAATTCATTGTTTTGAACGCAAACGCTACGGCTCCTATGATTTATTTTATTCATTAAAAGCAGTGCTTGACGCATTAGTGGGGCATTCGGCTAGAAGAAAAACAACTATTCAGCGATGTATAGATGGCGTGTTTCGGAATGTAGTAGTAGAAGTAGCTGACAATAATAGCTGTATTTATTCGCGTGGCAGTGATTTGCAAAAAATTTTAGAAAGTCTTAATGCGTCTGATAAAACATTTTTACAAATGTCTATATTAGGTCATCTAGCGTTACAAGATGGCAAGATAGCAGCTAATCAAGCAGTAGAAAATAGCGAGAAAGCAGCTAATCAAGCAATAGAAAATAGCAAGATTGCAGCTATTGAAGCATTACAAGATAGCAGAAAGCAGTGTATAGAGGCTGTAAAATCATTATCAGCTGCCATGGAAAAAATAACAATAAAAGAGCCAATCCTTTTTGCTCCAGATTACCGTGGATTACAACAACTAAATGATATTCTACAAAGATGCGCTGATTTAAAAAGAGCTTATACACTGCTTAAAAGTAATTGTGAAACGCAAAAAGTACAACTTTATGCGGTTATAGAAGAACATAGAAAAATATTTTTACACTTGGGTCTTCCTTCAGTTGGGCAGATGGATCCTATGACGATGAGGTATGATTGGGGTTCAGATCAGTTTCACGTTGAGGCGTGTTTTTATAATAAAAGTACATTTTTTAATTCTATAGTTGTTGATACTTTTTATGAAGGGGATAAACTTTTTGAATTATTATTTCAACATAATAAAGATTTGATTAATCATTATGTGGCACGCGAACAATTAGAAAAAGAGCAAGAAGCTATTGAGCAAAAAACGATTGATTGTATTAAACAGTTAGAGGCATTGCTTGCTCGATTAAAATTAAGTCAAAATGAGGTAATGCCGGCTATTGATAACACCCCTTTTGATTTTGCGGCGATGTATTATCGGACGTTTGCAAGCAACATAATATCGATAATAAATAACATACAAACGATAGAAGGACTAATTGAAATTGAGCGCCTGGTGTTGGCAGGACATATCAGCTTATCAGAATCAGCTACTCTAGCATTTAATCGAGTTGCTAGGCAGCATGTTGATAGTGTTTATCAACTTATTATGCTTGCTCGAAAAGCTAATTTGTGTCAATCACCAAAATTAGCAGCTGTTTTTCTAGATAAATTTTCTATTCATGTTCAAAGTATAGAACAACTTATTGAAATAGGTAGTGTAGCAACGGCGCGACCGTTGGGAGAATTTTCTCACCTGTTTATTAATAAATTATTTGAACTACTGCGTGGTTTTGATCAAGCTGAGCGATCGGCAAAGTTGGTGAAGCTGGCGGAAATGGCAGGATTACAGCAAATACCAGGGTTTACCGAAGCTCTTCTTACTGAATTACCTTTGCTTGATTTGAATGGCTTTGTTGACATGGCAAGAGTTCCACATTTGCTGAAGTTGGCTGGATTTGCAGACACTTTTAAGCAAAGGTTTGATGCATTGACTAAAGACAATGATATGATAAGCCTTTGTTACATAGTAAATAGTATTTCTATTTCGCTTGATTACTATGATGTTAATCATCAGGAGAATGCTAGCGTTAGTCAACAGAATGCAGAAAATGAAAGCAATTTTTTTAATTTGATAAAAGATTTATTGCCGAATTTTGTCGATAAGAGCATTCAGGATTTTTCTAATATCATGCATGCGTTATCTCACTTCAATGAATCTTTGCAAAAAATTGCAATGACATATTTTTTTCATGCTATGATTGCACGGTTGCCAGGGTTAGTTCAGTCCGGAAGTGATTTGGCGTTGATTCAACAATACTTAACGGCAGAACAAAAAGTTACTCTTTATTTAGCAATCAATACCCGGTTGCCTGAACTTATCCAATCAAAAGCGGACTTCGATTGTATGCATAGATTTTTAACTGGAACCACAGTAAGTGCGACATTTATCAATGACATGATTGATGTGGTCGATGATAAATTTACGCCAATCTATAAGGGTTTATTAGCAGGTGAAACTAATTTTAGTTTTTTAAAAGGGGATATCATTAAGGAATTTAATGCAATTCAGCGATCGAATAAGGGTGCGACACAAGCAAAGCTAGAGAAAATTTATCTCTTATTGAACCGGTTAGAAGACTCAGCAAATCGAGAAGCAATTGCTTGGCGTCTGATGACATACCATCGAAATAATTATCCATTACTATTATTAAGAACTTATACAATAGCGAGAGATATGAGTATTTTTGCAAAATCTAAGAGTTTTTCTGCAGAACGAGTGTCAGATGAAGAAGACTGGGTAATGCTTGGATCCGAAGAAATACAAACCAAATCACAATCTGTAACTTTTTTTGGGAAAAAAACGAGTGTCAGTAAGAAGTTAACAGATCTTGAGAGCCAACTTGACGAAGTTGCTGCATTTGAAGCTCAGTGTAAGCCTGGTTCAAGATTAGGTAAAATTGTTAAACAATTAGAACCCCTGAAGCCAAAATTGGTGCCAGGCGGAGCATCATAATTGGGTACTTTTCATGGCTAAGAAAAAAGATGGAGTTTTAAGATGACAAAATTATACGAGGATTATTGTGCTCTATTTGAGCAAATGCATAAAAACTATCCGACTCCGGTGCCATCGCAATATGTACAGCTAATCAAAGATATCTATAAAAGTTTAACAGCTTGTTCTTTTAAAGATATCCCAACGGAATGGTATCCTTTTTATAGTACGATTTGCTATTTGTATGATGTGCATGAAACGCGAGAAGAATTGCAAATCCTGGTTACTGATTTACTTAATATTAGCCGACTTCAACTTGCCGAAGGGCAAACCGAACAAGCATTAGCTGCTGCCAAAGCAGCGCAGCAAAAATCACTCATAAAAACGTTTTTAAGAAACCGCGATAAACGAATCAGCGTAAGTGATTATGGTTATGCAGCATTTGCTGGCGGCACAATTAATATGTTTTGTCAGCAATTAGCCAAATTAGTCATGGATAATCCTGAAGATAATCAAGAATTATTCGAAACATTAATGCCCTCATTAACCGTTACAGGTATTTATGTGCTGTTGAAAGATCAACCGATTGAAGTAAGCCACTTTCCTGGTTATGGAGAATATGTTCTCAGTGACGTGTTATGTGATGAAAATAGAGGATTTATTATCAATGTTCCTGCATTATTATCTGACCTGTTAACGCAAAAAGCGCAAATTTGGGCGATATCATTAGTTGCAGCATTATACAGCCCTATCGAAGCTGCATTGGTGGCTAAACAATACCGTCAATTTTGGACTAAAAATAAAAGTCAGGATCAGTTAGTCATAGCCGCTAAGCAATTAAAAGAACTGGTTACAGTAAATTTATTGTCAACTGGAGAAAAACGAAGAATTAGAAAATTTTCTGAAACGACAAAATGTTTTTTTGAAGAATTAGATGAATGGGTGAGAGTATCCATTTTAAATATTGCACCGGTGGATGCATTAAGAGATTTTCGAGCCATGTTATATGCTGGTTCGTCCACAGTAAATGAGGCTCATGAGTATGATGCAGGGTCAGCGGCAATCATAGGGATTAATGCATTTTGGTATTATTGGGATATTCTTCCTGAGGAGCCGACAAAAAAAGATATTCTTGCTGAATGTAGCTTAGGACATGCACTAGCAAAGATTCAAAAGGGGGCAGGCTCTGATATCAAAGAGAATTCAGCAACTTGCATTTCTGTTCATGGGGCCACGATTGAAGCGATTTGTAACGATAAACAATATAAAACTTTAACTAAAAGAGTATGTACTACGGCAAATGTTGCTACATGCAAAAAGAATTGCACTACTAGCTTGGAAAATTTTTTAATTTCATTAGATGAGATAAAAATTAATCAAACAGTTGGTGTCCATGAACTAAAAATTCCACTCAGTTCTTATGAGGGTATAAAAAACACAAGTCCGCTTATCATGTTATTTTTTAATCTTAAAAAAATATTCCAAGAAGCTAAAAGACAAAACAATTATTTGAATAGAAAACATGATTTGGATGAAGCTAAGCAGGCACATACAGCGTTATTAACTTCTTTTGGCGTGACTTGGAAAGAGCAGAGAGATCATCATCTGTGGCATAAATTAAAAGCTATTTTTGATGATGCATTTGATGAGGTTAACTTTGCTTATACGGTTTTTAGTAATTGCAATGATTATTTTTATGAATTATCTAAAATGCTTAGTGGTGCAATTAAAGACTTATTTTATGAACCGATAAATTTAAATGAAATACAAGAAAAAAATATTTTAGATGGTATCAACGGAATCGTTGATTATCTGGAAAGATCAAACACAGATTATTCTCGAAAGCGGACGGTGTATAAAATGAATGAATTTGTTCATCCATTTTTTCTTGCCATGGTTCACATGATTCAGGTCAGTCAAGTTAAACAAATTAAAACGGTAATATCTGGGATGCCAGCGAATCAACTACGTCAACCGCAAGCGATTACCGGTATAGTGCATAGTCATTTTCTCCGCGATGTGTATTATCCTTTTTTGCAAGTGAACCTAGAAAGTATTTGTTCGATGTTAGACAGTAATTCTCCAAAAGGTTTTTTGGAGCTGGAAAGAATGATGATGGCAGGTGGTTTGCGATGGGAGCCAGCATCAACATTAGAAAGGTTTAAACGTAAAGCTGGCGAATCTGGGGACCGAAGTTTCATTTTTCAGTCCAAACTAGAAGATTTCTCCCGATTGCCAATTGTGGCATCTATTTTTATCAGCAAGTTATCACGTGCTATATATGATGCGAGTGACCTTATTCAGGTGGCATTAACAGATAATTGTTTAAAAATACCAGAAGTCGTTACAACATTAGCTAATCTTTTCCCTTTTCGCATTATAAATCTTCGCAATCTAATTGAATTTTCAAAAGTAGAGAATTTATCAAGTTTTCCCGATCTTTACACGGCTTTTAAAAATAAATTTTTTGTACTTGTTGAAAGCATGAATGCAGCTCAATTTGTTGAGATAGCAACAACGAGAAATTTTCAGCAATTGCCTGGATTTGCAGAAATTTTTGATCGTAAATTTGATGCTCTAGTTGGTAATTTTGATCAGTTAATTCGAATCGCAGCTATATCAGACTATTATCTTTCACCAGGGTTTGAAGGTGTTTTTAAAAGAAAATTCAATACGCTGGTTGTCCATTTTGATCAATTAATGGCGTTTGGCGAGATAGAAGGATTGTGGGAGTTGTCCTGGTTTGTAACTTTCTTTACTGAAAAAATAAATTCAGTGGCTCATACTATAAATACTATAGATAGACTTGTTCAAGTGGCTAACATGCCAAGGTTGCATGGCTTAAGCAGCTTTGCTGATTTTTTCATAAGACTATTTAATCGATTAATTCGTGTTCCAAGCGAATTAAATATAATTGCTGCAATACCCAACATACAAGAATTGCCTGGTTTTACACAAGCATTTGTGGGTAAATTTAATATCCTAGTAATATATAAACATAATTTAATGTTTATGTGTCAACAGCAAGCAGTATTGCAAATCCCCCAAATTTCCCCCGCTTTTCTGGCTAAATTTGATGAATTAATTGATGGTGACTCTAAGGAGTTGATTGAAGTTGCTAAAATGGGTATTTTTCAAGAAATGCCTGATAATGCGGTAGTTATTATAAGGCGAAAGTTGAAAAAACTAGATATAATGGATCTGGGGGAAATATTAAATGGCGCATTTTCTTCTATAGAGTCGGAATTAGAATTACAGCAAAGAAATACGTTTAATTTTTTTAAGCGGTTTTTACCCGACTTTGTCGAGACCATGTCAAATTTTTCCATGATTATGTTGATGATGTCGAAATGGCGAAGTCCTGTTTCGGACGAGGCAAAAGAATATTTTTTAAATGCCATGTTAGAAAGATTGCCGGAACTTACCGGCGATGCGAAAGATTTTGTATCTGTTAGCCCCTGGATAAATGAAATACAACAGACGACATTATATTCTGCTATTAGCTTTCGTTTAGTTAAAATGGTGCAATCAAAATCAGATTTTGAAAAAATGATGAATTGCCTAAAGAATCAATTTTTACATGCAGAATTTATTAATAATTTTCTGGTTTTGATTGAGAATAAATTTAAACCCATTTACAGTGCCTTGTTAGCAGGTGAAACGACTTTTGGTTTTTTACAAGGCGATATCTTTAAAGAATTTAATAATATTAAAATATCAAATAAAATAACGGGTGATGTTAGGATAGAAAGAGAAAAATTAGAAAAAATTCACCTTTTATTAAATAGACTTGAAAAACAGAGCAGCCGAGAAGCAATTGCCTGGCGCCTGATGTTGAATCATGGGGATAATTATCCATTGCTATTATTAAGAACTTATGGCATAGCGAGAGATATGAGTATTTTTTCTACATCTAACAGTTTTTCTCCAGAGCTGGTGTCAGGCGAAGAAGAATGTGAAATGCTTGAATCAGAAGAGATACAATCTAAAGCACAAGTGGTGTCAGATGAAGAAGACTGGGTAATGCTTGGATCCGAAGAGATGCAAACCAAATCACAATCTGTAACTTTTTTTGGGAAAAAAACGAGTGTCAGTAAGAAGTTAACAGATCTTGAAAGCCAACTTCACGAAGTTGCTGCATTTGAAGCTCAATGTAAGCCTGATTCAAGATTAGGTAAAATTGTTAAACAATTAGAACCCCTGAAGCCAATTTTAGCACCAGGCGGCGGAACGTCGTAAATAATAGTTCATAGTTACCCTCTCCCTACGGGGCTTTGTTGAAAAATGGTTGACCGCTCACTAATGTTCGCGGCTCTGGTGGACATTATAAACGTTGTTAGCATCCACCCGAGCCGCGAACGTTAGTGAGCGGTCCCTTCAAATATTAAATTGGTGGCCATTTGCGATTTATTCAACAACGCCCGTTTATGGGGAAGAGTGCCGTAGGTTGGGCT
>DATAXC010000079.1:0-8697 GCA_036266895.1 Gammaproteobacteria bacterium | reverse complement strand
CGGGGATGGCCAGATGATGCATGACAACGCACTCTGTTTGCGTCTGCGCGATGATGTCACGCATAGCTGGGTCATCTAAGCCAGAAACATCGTTAATCCAATCTGCCCCTGCTGTTAGCGCTTTCTGGGCAGTCAGTGCATGGCGGGTGTCAATGCTGATGCGTGGTGGGATGATGAAACGGTTTTTGATTTGATTAATTGCGAGCAACACCGGCTCTAATCGTTGCCATTCAATGGCCGCATCGATCGGTTGCGCACGCGGTGAAGTAGATTCTGCACCCAAATCTAATATTTCTGCGCCAGCGATTACCAGCTGTTCTGCTTGTTGGATAGCCGCATCGACGTTTAAAAACAGCCCGCCATCGGAAAAAGAATCGGGAGTAATATTAATCGCACCAACTAATTGCGGCGTTTCGATGCGTTGGTATAGCTGGCGCGTGTGTAAGGGCGCTTCGCCGGTAAACCGCGATCCCCAAGCTTCCACATATTCTGCGGCAGTTTTTTGTAACGAGGGGATTTGCCAAAAAGGCACGATGTCCGCTAATGGCCAGAGGGCAAATGGACGTGTTAACAAGCCTGGGTGCGGTATGGTGAGATGTTCTTGCTGTAACACCAAGTTGTCCCAAGCTAAGATGTCGATGTCTATGCACCGCGGCGCCCAGCGTTCGGTTGGCGTACGCCCTAATTGCTGTTCAATCTGTTGTAGATGAGTGAGTAGTGTTAAGGGTTCAAGTGTTGTTTCGCAACGAATGGCAATATTTAAAAAAGGCAGATTCCAGCCGGAGGGCGCTTGTTCCGGCAATAAAGCATCGGAATGATAAACCGGCGATATTTTTTTAATAGAGAAATGCGGGATGTGTTGTAATGCCTTCAACGCCTGCCGCAACTGCGCTAAACGATCGCCGTTATTTGTGCCTAATCCCAAAATGACCATGTGAAGATACCTATTGTTTTATCGTTATTGTTGTTTATGGTTACTGTAACTGAATGTTGCCCCACCAACTAAGCCAGCAATCTGTGGATATTTAGTGACTGAAATACGAATAGCGTAATTGGGTGATAGTTGTGATTCTACTCGTTGATAAATTGCAAAACAAAGATGTTCAATTAAGCGAAATGTTTGTTGGGAAGTAAATTGTTGCAAATCTTCAATGAGTGCCGCATAACAAACGGTATCCGCTAAATCATCGGTATGACAGGCTTTGGGGGTGGCGGGGTAGTGAATTTCGATATCAACGTATACAGTTTGCGGTTGAGCACGTTCTGACTCTTCCCAACCGAGATGGACAAGGAGTTCAATGCGTTGTAATTGGAGCATGCTAGCGGGGGTGGTTTTCATTGTTTTTTAAGTTCTGATTCTTATAGCGGGTCATCATAGTATAAAAATGTTCGTTTGTAAGCTATAAAAAATTTGCTTTGCTATCAAAATGTGCTATCATTTAAGTATATGAAGAATTCGCACCAAAAAACCCTGGAAGCTATTTTCCGGCAACCTACTCCTTCCAGTCTTGAATGGCGTCGGATTGAGGCATTATTTTTAGCGATTGGTGCGAAATTGATAGAAGGTTCAGGATCAAGAGTACGGTTTACGTTACATGGGGTTGTGGCACATTTCATCGGCCGCATCCTCAGAAAGAAGCAAAACCTTATCAAATTCGAGATGCTAAAGATTTCCTTGAACAAGTAGGGGTGAAGCCATGAGCACAATGACATATAAAAATTATGCAGCGCGTATTGAATATAGTGATGAAGATAAGTGCTTTATCGGCCATATTGCTGGTATCAGCGATGTAATTGGCTTTCATGGTGAATCAGTAGCGGAATTGCATACAGCATTCCAGGAAGCGGTGGATGATTATCTGGCTACTTGTAAGAAAATAGGAAAAGCGCCTCAAAAACCATATTCTGGACATATTATGCTGCGTGTACTTCCAGAAGTCCATGCGCGAGCAGCGATGATTGCAGAAGCGCATGGCAAAAGTCTAAATGCATGGGCTGCTGAGGTGTTAGCACGTGCTGATTAACAGCACTTTTTAATTTTTAGAGCGTTTTTTAATTAAATGCGATCGTAAGTTTTTAGCCTATTTCTCTTTCTTTTTTTTCTCCCTAAGTGTCGAACCAAAATAGAAATTAGCAAAAATAGAAATGTCCGTTCTAAGGCAGACATTTCTATTTTGGTATGACAATTGCTACTGTTTCCATTGCTTTTAATACCTCTTTTTGATAAAATAGTGACCAAAATATACTATAATATAGCAAAAACACACAAAACGAGGCAACCATATGAATAATAGAGATTTATCTTCTATCGTTACTGCTCCAGACAGTTATGCAGATGTTGTTTATTTGATTGAAAAACAGCAAGCGCGGATAGATGTCCTCCATCCTTCTTATAAAATACCGCTTATTTCTGTTGCTGCCAAAGAAGCGCCTTTTGAGACTTTTGTTTATCTATATAAAAAATTAATGGAACAAAATCCTTATGGTTTAGATGCAAGTGAATATGAAGAAAATTTATTAGAGCAAGCCAGTCAAAATCCTGACCCACGTATTCTAGCGTTTATTACGCAACAACCTGATTTAGCAGAGAAGCTTAATGATGGGACAACACCGTTACAAATTGCTGCGATGACAGGCGTTTCATTTAATAATGAAGAAATGAATAGTCTAGAAATAGAAGAGTTGCTTACACTTAATCAACGCGATCAAGATGTTTTCTATTGGGCGGCGTTAACAGGTGAAGCTAATTTGCAAGTAGTAGAACAACACCTACAGCATTTTTCACAAAAAGCCTTAATGCTGTTTGGGAGTAACGTCGTAGATAATAAGTGTCGAGGACGAGCGCAACGTGCTTTTTATGCACGTCACCAAGCAGAAAACGAATCAGAGCAGCTAGAGACTTATACAAAAGCAATAGAATATGCTGAGGAAATTCTTGTAAAGACAAATATCGATTATAAGTTTTTAGTGAGGCTTTGTTGGCGAAAAGGGCTTATACTTGGTCATTTATATACACAAGAGGAAACGTCAGAGCAATCATCAGATCAACAGGCAGAACAGTTTTTAGCCCCATCGTCAGAGCTATCATCAGATATACTATCAGAAGAATTTGTAAAGCAGGTGCAAGAAAAATTATTAACAGAAGCTATAACAGTCATTGAAAAAGCAAATATGTATATAGAAAAAGTTAAACCTAAGACGATACAGGATCGTGAGTTTTTAGCTGAATATTTCTATAAAATAGGCAAATTTTATTATAACAATACAACAGAACAACAGGCAGAACCTTTTTTATATAAAGCATTGTTTTGTTGCAAAATGTTGGAACAAAAGAATATAGAGAATATACAGATACCTGAAATTGTCGATGAAATAGAAAGTATTTTATATGCAACAACTTCTAGTGAAAGTGAATGTGATGAAGAGAGCGACATTTCAGAAGAAATGGATAGCACCTATGGCGAATCATCATCTGATGAAGTATCACCTAGTGAATGTGATGAAGAAAGTGAGACGTCAAAAGAAATGGATAGCGCAAAAGAAAATAAAAGTGATGAAGAAGAAGAAACGCTTAATGGTAATGATATTAAGCGCCCTAAAAAAATATCTTTTCGTAGTAGGCTTTTTCCATCACGCGAGCATGTTTTTGCTGTCACCATTGAAAATGGAATACAGGTAGTTAGGCCAACAAAACGAGCGGCAGAACAAACGGAAAATCTACTATGCGAGCCTGAAGCAAAAAGGTTGTCCACGGAGCAATCGCGTACATTGCTTAGCTCGTCCAAATAGTATACTATGTTCCCCCAGCATTTTATCTGGCAAAATTAAATGCTCGATCGGGGAGTTGCAATATAATCAATATGTTGATGTATTGTCAGAATTGAACAGAATAATATTATGACAAATCAGCTGATCAATGAAGTGGTCAATAAACAGTATCCGTATGGGTTCGTGACTGCTATTGAATCGGATACCATCGCCCCTGGTTTAAATGAAGACGTTGTCCGTTTAATCTCCGCTAAAAAAAATGAACCGGCATTTATGTTGGATTGGCGTTTGCAAGCTTACCGGCATTGGCAAACGTTAACGCCGCCGGCTTGGGCGCATTTACATTGTCCAGCAATTGATTATCAAAGTATTATTTATTATGCCGCACCAAAATCGGTTACCGATGCACCGAAAAGTTTAGAAGAAGTTGATCCTAAATTATTGGAGACATACAAAAAACTCGGCATTCCTTTGCATGAACAAAGCCGTTTAGCGGGTGTGGCAGTCGATGCGGTGTTCGATAGTATTTCTGTCGCAACAACGTTTAAAGCTAAATTAGCGGAAGCTGATGTGATTTTTTGTCCTTTCTCAGAAGCAGTACAAAAATATCCTGAATTAATAGAAAAATACTTAGGTACGGTGGTGTCGTATCGTGATAACTTTTTTGCGGCACTGAATGCCGCGGTGTTTAGCGATGGTTCTTTTGTGTTTATACCGAAAGGCGTACGGTGTCCGATGGAATTGTCGACTTATTTTCGTATTAATACGGCGAAGAGCGGTCAATTCGAACGCACGTTGATTATCGCCGAAGAGAATAGTTATGTCAGTTATTTAGAAGGATGCACCGCACCGATGCGTGATGAAAATCAATTGCATGCTGCGGTCGTTGAACTGATTGCGCTGGAAAATGCACAAATTAAATATTCAACCGTACAAAATTGGTATCCGGGCGATGAACAAGGGCGCGGTGGTATTTTTAACTTTGTTACCAAACGCGGTCATTGTCGCGGCGCACATTCAAAAATTTCTTGGACACAAATTGAAACCGGTTCTGCGATCACCTGGAAATATCCTAGCGTAATTTTACAAGGCGATTATTCTGTCGGTGAATTTTATTCAGTGGCGTTAACCAATCATTATCAACAAGCGGATACTGGTACGAAAATGATTCACATGGGTAAAAACACCCGTAGTACGATTATTTCCAAAGGGATTGCAGCGGGATATGGGCAAAATACTTATCGTGGCTTAGTACGCATGGCACCGACCGCGAAAGATGCCAGAAATTATACGCAATGCGATTCTTTATTGTTGAGCGCGACGTGTGGCGCGCATACTTTTCCTTACATTGAAGTGAAGAATGCCAGTGCGCAAGTTGAGCATGAAGCATCAACTGCTAAAATTGGTGAAGATCAATTATTTTATTGTCGGCAACGCGGGTTAAAAACCGAAGATGCGATTTCTATGATTGTGAATGGATTTTGCAAGCAAGTATTTAAAGAATTGCCAATGGAATTTGCCGTAGAAGCGCAAAAATTATTAGAAGTGAGTTTAGAAGGTGGCGTGGGCTAGCAGCACCGTATTCGGAGGTCATATGTTATTGATTGATAATTTGCACGTTAATATCCAAGATGAAAAGCAACAAACCAAGCCGATTTTGCGCGGGGTAAATCTTGCTATTCGTCCAGGTGAAGTGCATGTCATCATGGGGCCGAATGGTTCCGGTAAAAGTACGTTAGCTAATGTGTTAGCCGGTCGAGAAGGATATCAATGTGCAGCAGGCAATGTGACGCTACATGGCGAAGACTTATTGGCATTGACACCCGAAGCACGTGCGGTAAAAGGATTATTTTTAGCGTTTCAATACCCTACAGAAATTCCTGGTGTAAATAATATGTATTTTTTACGCAGCGCACTGAATAGTTTGCGTAAACAAAAAGGACAGCCACCGTTAGATGCTTCAGATTTTTTAGCTTTAATCAAAAGTAAAATTAAAACCGTGGGATTAGATGAAACCTTTTTGCATCGCGCGGTCAACGAAGGTTTTTCCGGCGGCGAGAAAAAGCGCAATGAAGTATTGCAAATGCTGATCTTAGAGCCGCAATTTATTATTTTAGATGAAACCGATTCAGGTTTAGATATTGATGCGTTACAAATGGTGGGACGTTGTGTCAATGGTCTACGTGATGAAGCGCGTGGGATTTTAATCGTGACACATTATCAACGCTTATTAGATTACATCCAACCGAATGCTATTCACGTGATGGCACAAGGTAAAATTTTAAAATCGGGTGATAAATCGTTAGCACTAGAATTGGAAGAAAAAGGTTATGAAGCATACCGTTAACCTGCCGAACTGGCTAAAAGCCAGTACAGTCAATGACGCACCGTCGCAGCCCGCTTGGCGGCTAGCGGCGGCTAAGCAGTATTGGCAAGCATTTTTAGCGCAAGGGTTGCCAACGCGGCAGCATGAACGTTGGCGTTATGCGGATTTGGCTTTTTTGAATAAACACGATTTTTCTACACCTAGTCAGGTGAATGCAGAAAAGCTAGAAGACACTATTCATCAATATCGGTTGCATTACGGTGACAGTATTTTGCTGGTATTGATCAATGGTTGTTTTATGCCAACGTTATCTGACTTAACTAAATTGCCTGAACAAGTCATCGCCTGTAGTTGGCAACAAGCGTTGCGTGAACATACTGCATTAATACCACAACACCATCAATCTGTTGTTGATGCGAAACGCTATCCTTTTGTCGCATTGAATACGGCGCTAGGCAGCGACGGCTTGTTTTTTTATGTGCCAGCGCAGACAACAATACCAGCAGCAGTACATGTATTATGTTTGTCTATGGAACAAACTACTTTTGTCACTTATCCGCAACACACGATTATTTTAGGCGAGCAGAGTGAAGTGACTTGGCTAGAAGAGCATTTTTCCCAATTGGATCAAACGTATTTAACCAATCAAGTCACGCAATTAATTGTTGAGAAAAATGCTAAGCTCAATTATTACAAAATACAAGCTGAAGGGCGAGAAGCCGCACATCTGGCGCATACTTTTGTGCAGCAGGCAGCAAATAGCCAAACCCGTTTCACGCATTTTTCTACGGGTGCTGCTGTCGCGAGAGATGAGTTGCAAGTCACCTTACAAGGCAGCGGCGCAGATTGTCGTACCGCTGGGTTTTATCATACGCGTGCAGACAATCAATATATTGATCATCATGTCGATATTTGCCATGCTGCTTCGCACACGCAAAGCGATATGTTGTATAAAGGCATTCTTGAGCAGCGCTCACGCGCCGTATTTAATGGCCGGTTGTTAGTGGAAAAAGATGCGCAAAAAATTGTAGCGTATCAAGCCAATCATCATTTATTGCTATCAGCCAATGCGGAAGCCTATGCGAAACCCGAATTGGAAATTTATGCGGATGAAGTAAAGTGCAAGCATGGTGCTACTACCGGCTGTTTAGATCAAGATGCTTTATTTTACTTGCGTTCACGTGGTATTGAACACGATGAAGCGTTATCATTATTATTGCATGCGTTTGCTGAAGAAGTGACGCAACGGATTAACCATGTCGGTATTAAAGCAAGAATACAGGAAATTTTATGTTAAAAGTACAAACAGGCGAGCAAATTGATTTTTGTTTGTTACATCGCGATTTTCCCGCACTGCGGCAATTAAACCGCGGTAAGCCGATTGTTTATTTAGATAGTGCTGCCTCAGCACAAAAGCCACGCCAAGTGGTGGAAGCGATTTCACATTTTTATTTGCACGATTATGCGAATATTCATCGCGGTATTTACGAATTAAGTGAACGTGCGACACAACGTTATGAAGCGGCACGTCAAGCGATTAAAGGTTTTATTCATGCGGGTGATAAAAACCATGTTATTTTTGTACGCAGCACCACCGAAGCAATTAATTTCGTTGCGCAAAGTTATGGTAGAACCCATTGGCAAGCAGGCGATGAAGTGATTTTAAACGCCATGGAGCATCATTCTAATATCGTGCCGTGGTTATTATTGAAAGAACAAATTGGTATTGTGATTAAAACTATTCCAATTACCGATGAAGGCGCGTTAGATATGGCGGTTTATCCGACTTTATTTACACCGCGTACGAAGTTAGTTGCCGTCAGCCATGCTTCAAACGTGTTAGGCACCATCAATCCGATCAAAGAAATGGCTGCGATTGCGCATGCGCATCAAGCGCTTATTTTTGTGGATGGTGCGCAAGCGGTGCCGCATTTTTCTATTGACGTTCAAGACTTAGATTGCGATTTTTATGCTTTTTCTGGACATAAACTCTATGGTCCAACTGGCATCGGTGTGTTATATGCCAAACAAGCGATGCTAGATGAAATGCCGCCTTATCATGGCGGCGGCGGTATGATTGAAACGGTAGCGCTTGAAGATCATGTGCAAGCCGTCACTTATCTTTGTGCGCCGCATAAGTTTGAAGCCGGCACACCAGATATTGCTGGCGCTGTTGGCTTGCATGCAGCGATAGATTATTTACAAACGATCGGTATGGAAAATATTTCAGCGCATGAACAATGTATGCTGCATTATGCAGAAAAAGCGTTATCCGGTATTCCTGGGTTACGGTTAATTGGTACCGCGAAACCGAAAGTGAGTGTGTTGTCATTTGTTGTCGATGGGATTCATCCGCATGATGTAGGTACGGTATTAGATCATGAAGGTATTGCCATTCGTGCCGGCCATCATTGCGCGATGCCGTTGATGCAGCGTTTTCAAGTGCCGGCAACAGTGCGTGCTTCGTTAGGCGTGTATAATACTACGCAAGATATTGCTGCACTGGTTGAAGCGATATTACTAGCCAAGAGGTTATTTGCACGATGAGCGCCTTACGTGAATTGTATCAAGATATGATTGTTGACCATAGCAGAGAGCCGCGT
>DATAXC010000174.1:0-9310 GCA_036266895.1 Gammaproteobacteria bacterium | reverse complement strand
CCGTTTTTGGAGCCAGAATATTGGCGCGCAACTATCTAATCGAAAAAATCCCGGCGTGACTCTTTCAGTTTATACCGAGTACGACAGCAATGAACATGACGACTATACCTATTTTATTGGCGAAGAAGTTAACTCATTTGAAAAAACATTAAACACTTTCCAGGTTTCTGTTGATAATGTGCTATAAATCAAATCATTAAGAACCTCCGATAATATACTTTTAAAAAAATAATAAAATTATTTGTAAACCTTTGAGAAATAATTCATTATGTTTGTAAAATAAAATGCGTTACCACCCTAGTATATGTATATGGAATATTTAAATGGATTTTTTTCGCTCTATGCCTTCATTTGTTAGATATGTCTTATTTTTTCTAGCATTTGTTCCAATGACCACTTTAGCAGAAAATAGTGTTTCATTATTAAATAACAACCCATATTCTATAGGCGTAGATTTAGGTATAGCCAAGCCAACTAACATTGGAAAATCAACTACATTTCCATTGGGTTATAGTACATTTGCTTATAGCTCAAACCGCAATGACACATATGCTTTAATTTCCGGTGTATCTGTAAATAAAACGTTAACAATAAACGCTTTGTACACGTTACAAGTCGGAATAAGCTATCATTATATATCGAGTATGGATGTAAAAGGTAATTTAGAACAAGGCATCTCTTCGCCTTTTTATCAATCTACTTATTCCTATAGCGTTAACAGTTCTCAGTATCTTGTAGAAGCAAAATTACGTCGTCAATTTAACCATTACTTTCCTTATGTTTTTTTAGGACTGGGTGTAGCATCTAATAGCGCATACGATTATTCAACGGCTGTCCCAAGCTATTTAACGGTGACGCCAAATTATAGCAATAAAACGACGAATTCTTTCTCTTATAGCTTAGGGATGGGTGTAGATTACTTTGTGATGCCGAAATTATCGATCGGCTTGGGCTATCGATTTATAAACTTAGGTAACGTAGGCTTAGGTACAGGCGTTATTAGAAACACGCGTGTGGGCGCAGAATTAACGCAATCTAATTTATACGTCAATACATTACTTGCCCAATTAAATTATTTTCTCTAACTTACTCATTCTTAAGGACACGCCACACAATTAAACACACAAAAGGTATTTAAACATATGTATTTCTATCAAACGTTAATTAGCGCCCTGTTATTTTTTATATTTATTCATTTGGCTAATGCTGATGATCATCCTTCAAAAAATAAAATAAAAAAGGCTGCTATTTTACCCTTTACGATTACAGTACAACCCGGAACAATTTTGCCCGATCAAGTAGCGGTTGGATCAACTGTGCATGCGATATACCAAGTAACCAATAATAATCGTATTACCGCAACCAATGCTACTTTTGTTTCTTTACCACCAAACGCATCTATTTATCCGACTGGATGTGGCGCCACTAAAAGCTTTACCTTGGCACCTGGCCAAAGTTGTACATTAACATTAATTATTTCTCCCACTGGTTTAATGCCCGGGCAAATCATCGATGGTTCAAAAGCACCTCATGTATTAATGGCTTGTTGGAACGATGGCATCAGTTGTGCTGGTACGAATAATTTATTACGCCTTACGGTTATACCTGCACCTAGTTTATCGTACCAATCACTGATGCAAGATATTTTAATTAACGCCGATCTATGGGGAGATACACCAGAAATATTATCAGCTAATTATGGTTTTCAAGGCATTGAAGGTGTACCACAAGGCCAATCGTATGTGATTGCCGCTGGTGGTGCTTGGGAAACAATCACCACACCCGGGGCGGCTTACGCAGCTTTTACGACAGCGAGTACACCATTCGATGTTGCTTTTGGTTTTGGTTATGCCACGAATTATGCTGATGCGATGCCAATTTGCTTTTCTTGGCCTGTGTTACCTTCAAGCGTTAACCCTGCTGATTTTTTGCTAACACTAAATACTGGACAAACGGTACAACCGCAAGTGGCCTCGATTGATCCTAATTTTTTATATAACAAGCGTAGTTGCGTCGTTATTTTTGGAAATTTTGGTAATCGATTAGCACCTGGCACCAAAGGAGCAGTCTATCCGACCAGATTAGATATTGTTGATAAGGGGACTACACTCATGCTTGTTGGACCCGATGGTCCAGTGAGTGCAGTTGGTTTGTCGAAATCCTGCGGCAATCCCTATGAACCAGGTGGCGGGCCAACACTGATTGGGGCAAAGCTTTCCGTTATGAATGATGTCGGTCAAAATGCACCGGCTTTATTTAGTCAGAATGTGCCAAATGGTGGTACGGCGCTTTATGGTGCAAATGCCCAATATCGATTACGCATCTATACTACTGCTGGCATCTCGCCAGATGGCGTCGCAGCAATCCTTCCCACCGATTTTAGCAAATTTTTTCAAATTCAAGTGATTGATAATGGCGTACCCATTTTATTAACGCAAACGAATGTTCCTTACAATGTATCTGCGGGTACGATTACTGTTGTTGGTTTGGCTGATCTAGGTAACGTTGATGAGCCATTAAATGATGCTTATATTGCAGATCGAGATAATTATCTCGATATTATTTTAAAGGGAAATGAAGCTGCAATGCGCTTAATTACAGCTGTCATCATCCCAGCTTCTGGCAGCTACTCACCGCTTTATAATCCAGGCGGACCTGGAAATAATCCCACACCTGGTGTGACATATACATTCCCTGGGCCTTATACTTTTCAACCAGTAACGATCGCACTTGATGATCCAAACACGGTGAATTATCCTTGAATGGAATCCGCCATTTTGTAACCATATGAATATAATAAACATTATCTCAAGATCTCTTTAGTTCTTTCAAGTACTATTCTATTCGAGCCATTGACATGGTAATGCAAATGCATTACCATTAATAGATTGAGATGGTATTTTTAGGGAGTTAGTCATGCGTAAAATATTACATACAAAATCGACATTGACAGATCGTTATCAAACCACTATTCCTGAGTCAATACGTGAAGCATTGCATTTACGCAAGAGAGATAAAATTACCTATGATATAGAAGAAAGTGGTAAAGTAATAATATCTCGTGCGAATGAAGAAGATCCGGTACTGACTCAATTTTTATTTTTTTTAGTGAACGATATTAAAAAGAATCCATCTCACGTTCAATCTATTAATGCCTCTTTACTTAAACGTGCGCAATCATTAGTGTCTGATATTGAAGTTGACTTAGATGCACCTCTGTCTGAAAAGGATGAATAACATTGTCAAAATATCAGGCATTAATTATTAATGGATGGCACTTATTTACGCATTCTTTATTTCTAGATCAATTTGAACAACTATTAATACAAGTTGAAAAACTACGTAAAAAAGATCCTCTGCATTATAAAGAAAAAAACCCGGCAAAACGGCTTGCAGCAATCAGCAAATTAATTTTCGAGAAAATTCCCCAAGACCCAACATTGCCAGAATATCGACAAGGAACAACGCTTGGTGATGAACATAAACATTGGTTTCGAGCAAAGTTCTTTCAGCAATATCGATTGTTTTTTAGATTTCATCTGAAAAGCAAGATCATTGTGTACGCGTGGGGAAATGATGAGAATACTAAACGAGCTTATGAAAATAAGTCTGATGCGTATCATGTATTTAAACAAATGCTGCATAAGAGACAGCCGCCAAATAATTGGAATGCATTATTAAAAGAAGCAGCGAATGAAAGTACACGATTAATCAAATATTGTAAAATTAACGAATTATCAAGATGACACCAATGGCATTATTCAGATTCCAATCTATCTCCTCGCCAAACATAAGGCGCTTTAGTCATCCTGTATTCATGAATAAAAGAAATTTTTTCTTTTAAAAATTGTACTTTACTAATGCCTAGCAATGCATATTTGATATCATTAGAAATACAAGCAAAATCCCATTCACAAAAAGCTATTTGAGTTTCTGCATAAAAAGAAAATGAAACAATATTCCATTGCAAAATACTACTGTTTGCAGCTTGCCACAGTTCAAACCAACGCGTAATACTTTGAATGCCATGATATGTTGGACCATGCGATTCAATAATAATACAATTCTCTGCCAGAGGAGCAGTAATCATGGCGATATCGTTCTGCTTCCAACCATTTATATACTGCTGTATTAAATTTTCGTATAGCATAATTTGGTCACCTCAATTATTGATCTTGCCCAGAATTACTGTAGTAGAAAGGTAATACTTTAATCTGTCAGCGTCATGCTTTAATGATATTATTTAAGTTTGTTATCCTGCGCATGTCAATCATTTTGAGGACAGCATACTACGATGTTATCACCACCGTAAAAATACTAGCAAAAATATCTAAAATGCCCAGTCCCGTCTGGTAGGTAATCTGACTCTTCTCCTCTATGGGTGTAATGTTTTTAGTGTTTTAACTTTCCTATGTTTTATTAAAAAGCAATACAATCAAATAGCTATACTAACCCGCCCATTTCATCCTTAAGCTTGTTATCAGATTTTAGCTGTTATAATAATAGTATAGATAAAATAATTTAAAACCATTCTTACCTTTTGTTGATAAAAAGGGAAAATATTATGGCTGATTCTAGAAAAATACAACCCAATTCGTTAACATCAGGTCCAGCTAAAACAGCCAGTTCTGAAGAAGAGGCGATGTTAACCGGAAAAAGAGGAACACCAACCGCATCTTCAGAAATGGAAGAAATATTTTGGAATGCCATACAAACCAAAAGTGTTAATAACGGAGGAACTATTAAAAAGTTATTAACGGAAATGCCAAAATTGGCTGATAGCGAAAGAGAGGGATTAAGTTCGCTTAATTATGCTGTTTTTGTTGGAAATATTAAAGCAGCAGAAGCAATACTATCTAGTGTTTCACCAGATAAAAAAATAGAGTTGCTCAACAAACAAGATGAAAAAGGATATACGCCGTTACATTGGGCAGCGATTAGTAGTAATCCTCTTGAGGAACAGCAAGAACAAAAAGACATGATTACATTATTGATTAAACACGGTGCAAAAGACCAAGCAACGTTTAATGAGATTATCCATGAGCAAATAGCTGCACCACCCTCTGAATTAGCGCAAAAAATTGATGAAAAAGATGGTACACAAATAGCGGCATTTATTAGAGACGTTTCAAATGCAAATGTAGAGTTGCCCCCAATGTCATTAGCAAAATCACCTTATAATGAATTGTGGGAGTTATTAGAGCAAGATGCGATAGCAAGAGAATCTGGAAAAGATATGTCTAAAAGTAATACTACACAGCGCATAAAAGAATTGTTGAATGACAATCCAAAATTAATAAAAAAAATAAATAAAGATGGACTTAAACCATTGCATTATGCTGCACAACATAATCAACTTGAAGTTGCATCTCATATTTTAAATTTAGCAGGTACAAAGAAAGACAATATAATCAACGCGGAAACACACTACGAAGGTATTACGGCTTTGTACATAGCTGCTGGGAGTATAACATCTTCCGCTAAAATGGTTAGATTGTTAGTTGATCAGGGTGCTGCAAATAAAAAGATGAATGACGAAAGAATACCAGACGAAGCTCGTATGACTGCAGATCAATTTGCGATAAAGTTAGGGCATATTGAAAGGGCATTGATTATCAACCCAGAGTTGCAACTGAGTAAAAAACAAGAACTGGAAATAAAAAAAGAACAAGATGCGATAGAGAAATCAATACCAGCATCGCAGCCGGTGTCAGGGGTAAAAGAGCGTTATAGAACTGCGGGAAAGGATTGGATACGAGATATTGATGCTGATATGTCAACATTTAAAAGTCAATATGAGCGAGAAAGAACAGAAAACAGAAAACAATCAAAAAACAAAAAAGAATTAGAGAAAAAAAACTTAGAAGCATGGAACAGATTAAAACAACGTACAGAATCTATAGATATGGAATGTTTCGTTAAAAAAAACACAAAAAGAGATGGACATGACGGACGGTTTAGCACAAGAGAAGCTGCAGAAAAAGCGTATAAAAAAGATTATGGCGTAGATAAGTCTAAAGGATTTTATATGGCTAATATTCATGATCACTTTGAAACAATAGCAAAAGAAATTCATAAGATGGAGTCATCCCATATTTCATCTACGACTAGCCATGTTATGTCAACTATGTACGAACACAGACCCGCTTATCATCACTTTGTTGAACATCCCGCTTATGGTGCTTTTAGTGTTAATCAAGAAAAATTATCTAGCGAGGCCAAACAAGTTTTATCTTTTTTAAAGACATTGGAAAGTGGGATTTATGATAAAAACTTGAATGCCTTAGGAATAGGAAAATATTTTGGAAAAGATGATGGTATAGTGGCAATGAGAGAACTATTGGAAGGATTGCATCCAAATGCCACAGAAAATGATATATTGCAGGTTTTTAATTTTGTAAAAGCCATTTTAGAGAAAAAAGTCAGTGAAAATGAAAAATCATTTAAGCTCCGCAGCGATCTAAGAAAGATATATTATGCTAGCGAGCTCATTGCAGTACAAGAAATAAATTTTAATATGCAACAGAAAAAATATGAAAAATCTTTTTTAATGGAAATGAAAAGAAAATTAGATAATCCTAACCAGTATCATGAAAATTATTTTGTTAATAATTATGATTCAAATAAAAGAAAACAGCAAGCTGCTGAAGAGGTTGAACAAATAAAAGAAATATTAAAGGATATCAATGATCAATCCGTGACGGAAAAAACAAGCATAGCCTATAAAAAAATAGAGCAAATATTAAATAAAAAAAATTGCATAGAAACTGATTTTATTCTAGAGTCTCGGAAAGGAATAAGGCAAACGCTAGAAGCTGGTCATCGTGAACCTGCAACAACCGCTAGCGCAGATGGCAGCAAATATAAAAACACGTATTAACCGTAGTTGTTAGACACAGTGACCCGCATAATTTGGTCACCTCAATTATTGATCTTGCCCAGAATGACTGCGACTTACTAGGCGCGCCTACCTTAAGAATATCTTGCTATGTTTATGTCTCTTAATTTCTAAGTGACGAAAGCAATCTGTTGCATGGTCATTGACCATACCGACTGCTTGCATAAAAGCATAACAAATAGTCGTTCCGACGAATTTGAATCCTTGTTTTTTTAAATCTTTAGACATTTTATCTGAAATGGGCGTTGACGTTGGCGCTGATTGATTACTATTAAAGTGATTTTGGATAGGTTTGCCTTCTACAAATTGCCATATGTAGTGAGCGAAGCTTGGATATTTTTTTTGAATTGCCAGATACACTCTTGCATTGGTAATAGTGGCATGTATTTTTAAATGATTGCGGATAATGCCTTCGTTCTTTAATAATTTTTGAATTTTTTCTTTATTGTAATTCGCTATTTTTTTGGCATCAAAATTGTCGAAACTAACACGGTAATTTTCCCGGCGTTTTAAGATGGTCAGCCAGCTTAACCCAGCTTGGGCACCTTCTAAAATCAAGAATTCGAATAGTAAACGATCATCATAAATAGGCATACCCCATTCTTTGTCGTGATATTGAATGTAAATCGGATTATCAGTTACCCAAGCGCATCGTGTTTTATTTTTGTGCATCTTAAACATAAACCCGTCAAAATTACCATTCCTTTTAATCAAGATAGCGTTGATTTTTTCAAACACATCTTTTTTTTCAATGCCATCTAGTGTATAACCAAATTATTCGTAAATAAATTTATGAGGATGTGATGCGAGTTCGTCAACCTGAGCTTATTAAATTATCAACACCTATTTGGAAAGCGGGTATTCAAAAAAATAAATCTGCTTTGTCATCTTTTATTGATGAACTTACATTAGCCCTCAAAAGCGGTTTGTTTATATGTCCTGATTTTCAACTTAAACACACAACACTTACTAGTCCTATTCGAGGTGAGCTCCTTGAAATTATAAGTCCAGATGCAACAAAACTTAGTTGCTATAAAAAAGAATTCAATTTAACGTTATGGCCGACTTCAATTAAATATTATAAAGTATCGCCGAACGAAACGACTCATATCATTTTGCGAAGAAATATAGATGGTTATATTGATGCCATTAGCATGGATCTTAGAGCAGATCTCTTCCGATGGCTTATGTTACTTACACCTAGATCTATAGATCTTTTGCCACTGTTAGAAAATTCAGATTACTGGATAGTGGATCGAAGTTTTACTTATTCTAAAATGACTGAAAAAACAAAAAATCTGCCAAGGACAAAGTCTACGTTAGATGATAGACGGAACGTAATGTCAACGATAAACATTTGGTTAAATAAAACCAAACACACACCTATTACTTCTTTTTTAAAGGATAAATTTGAGTCAATAATTTTTCATGACTTACAAGTTGATATGACTGGAAAAATGCAAGAACCTGAAAAAACAGCTGAACAAATGTTATCTGGAGACATAGAAAAAATAGCTGCTTATGCTTACAAACAGGCAAAACTGAAACATGGCTATTCAGCTGATCTTGCCACATTTTCTGCTCCAAATTTAAAAGTTAATAAAGATTATGTTAGCCAACAAATAACTAAGCAATTAGCAGATGCAGGCATATTAGTAACAGGTGACGAAAAACCTCGTATGGTTTTATTTGTGGGTGAAGGTGATGCGCAAAATGCAGCGGCCATATGCAAAGTTTATTCTAAGTTAGAATGCTTCATCCTAGAGCCTTTGTCCGATTGTATTGAAAAGGCAAAAACTAGGATAGAAGAAAATAGAATTTTACAAATGACCTTGGAAGAAATGCCGGCTGAACTCAATCGTATTTTTAATTTCGTTTTCGTATTTAATTATAACATTCGCGATAGGCAAGTAACTTTTTTTAAAGATTTATTTAGAATTACTAAACAAGGTGGCCAAGTTATTGTAGGTCGAGCAGTAACAGATCCTGAATTTATTAGAAGCAATAAAGGAATTGGCGCACACTTAAATGAAGTTTTTGGTAATAACCGGCTCGGAAATACCGTACAAATAAAGGATAAAATACATCCAGATTATCAATATAAACAAGTTTTATACATAGGAAGAAAAGAAACCTCCCAGTTAATGGCAAAAACCAATATAGAAAATGAAGAGGATCAGACATTAATTGAGTTGATTAATCAGTATAATCAAAATGAGCTAAATCGATTAAATGGCGAACTTTCTGTAGAAAATAGAAAAGTACAACAGATGAATGCCGCAACGCTGACTCATTTATTAGAGGTAAGCAAGCAACTTAATGCTAGTACACCGCGGCATGTTGATCATGATAATGCTTTTGTCATATCTGGGTCTGAAGCATTAGTTTCCATGTCTTTGTTTAGACCGGAGG
>DATAXC010000027.1:0-5145 GCA_036266895.1 Gammaproteobacteria bacterium | reverse complement strand
CCTTCTTGTTTGTAACTTATAATTTTTTTACTGACCAGGCGGCTAAGCAATGTTTTCACCGTTTGATCTTGCCAGCTTTCTGTGTCTTTGAGCGCATCAATGATTTGGCTAGAGCTCTGCGGTGAAAATTTCCATAAGATTTCTAAGACTTTAAATTCAGAAGGACTGATTGTAGGGTTTTTCTTTATCATGAAATTTACCTGATTGTTACTATTGCCCAATCATAACAAATTGGAAGCAGCTATCCATTCTCGAGTTGTCTGAAACGAAGCCACAATGTTGTTGTGGCTCGTAATCACTATTTAAATTCATTTTTAAGGATGATTTTTTTGCGATAAAAAAGCCTTTTTTATATTAGGATCAGAAACATCGATAAACTTGTTCATTTCCTCTCTTGTTATTTGCCCCGCCCATTCCAGACGTAGTGGCGAAGACATAAACATTTGGTCGCTATTATCATCTTTAAATACACCGAGTAGCATCATAGTTGGTGGGGTCAAAAGTCCTAATTGTTGCAGGCAAATTGACTGGGTTAGATGTCCTACATCTTTTTCTGCATCCCATTTAAAAAATGTTCTTTCGGGGTGTGCTTTCGCTAGCAGCTCAAATTTTTCCATGAACAATTTTGAGTTATCGTCGTATTGGTTACTTGTGTAGGCAGCGATAATAGGAAGATTATCAGTGCTTTGAAGAATCTGCTGTCTGCAATGATCCGGATTAACAGCATCTAATTCGATAATATCAGCATAAGCATAACTTGAAATTGCAGCAGCAAATAAACATAACGCAAATTTTTTTAATATCACCATGTGATTATCTCCTAAATTAACAAAAAATTTTCAATTACCGTAATGACTACAGATGTAGACGAATATTACTGGAACTATTTTTACTGTCAAGTCTTGTAACGCGAACAGGCTGCTAATACTGATCAAGATATATTGTCTAAATTATAAACATGTGACGCGGTATAGCATTTGTTGTGGATTTAGTAGAACCAAAAGAATTTTATTAAAATCAGTTTAAAGTGGTAGCTGGTCGCGGTTCTGTATCTTGGAATAACTGAGAGCATTCAGATTAGTTCGATTCCTATTTTCCGCTAAAGTACTATAATCTTACTTGTAAGATTAATCGGAGAAGAATTTATGAAATCATTTGCAACTACTAAAATGTCCTCAAAAGGCCAGGTTGTGATTCCAGAAGAAATTAGAAAAGCAATGAGGTTGACTGAGGGTAATCAATTTGTAGTTTTAGGAGAAAGCGATAAAGTGCGAAAAAAATAGAACGATAATAAGTGGCGAGCAGGATTTGTTTGATATATCAGGTTATCGAGGGATCGTAATGTTAAAGCCCGCGATTTTTGTTAAAAACTATCTGAAATAAGTTCGCTCGCTTATTGTTGTATCAGATTGACTCTTGCGATTGATTAAGCGTGTATTTCAACAGAAGATTGAAGCTTGTACATGCAAGAAGAAAGAACGTGCTTGTTGAGGAAGTGTAGCCTAATTATTTTTTATGGAAGTAATAACTATTTCAAGTTATGGTAATTATTGCAATATTTATCCCATTCGATTTGGCTTTATTAAACACATTGTTGTATTCTGGATATCGGTATAGCATATAAAAATTTAAATAGCAGGAGTTACTTAATGGCATCAAAACAGAGGCCACCTTCTCACCCGGGTGACATATTGTTGAAAGATTTTCTGGAGCCTTTTGGGTTAACACAGAAACAATTTGCCGAGCATTTAGGTTGGACTTACGCAAGACTTAATGAAATCATTAATATGCGCCGTGGTGTAACGGCGGATTCAGCATTGGCCTTTTCCGAGGCTTTTCGTATGGAACCAGAATTTTGGTTGAATCTACAACGAGATTGGGATCTTTGGCATGCCAGGAAATTGCATATCTCAGTGAAACTATTGCTTCCTTTTAAAAAATAAAAATATCTTGAGCTTAGAACTTGTAACTAATCCACATTGTAATATACCCTATATCGGTATATGATATATTCGGTTATTGTGATCATATCAAGCATGTGTGATAAAGGGCGCGTTCATTTTAATTATCTGAATACAGGAAGTAATCATTGAGTCATGGGCATTTTTATTTAAAATGAGCGCCGCTCACATCATGGCAGCTAAAAACGCAGTCTATAAGAGTTTTATACGACATGACAATAGTTTAGAGGTTCCTTCAATGTCCAAGATGATATCCCAAACAGAAAATAAGAATACTGTACATCGTAACTTACCCTTAAAAACATTACTTAATATTTCTCTTGCACGCAACGAAGGAAGATTAGCAAACAATGGCGCCCTTTCTGTAACAACTGGCCGTCGTACAGGGCGATCGCCTCAAGATCGTTTTATCGTTCAAGATGAAATAACAGAAAACGAAGTAGATTGGGGGGTAATCAATCAGCCCATTTCTACAGAATGCTTTGAAAAATTATGGCAACGAGCCCAGGATCATTTGCAAGTACGTACACATTTTATTTCGTATTTAGCAGTGGGCTCTGATGAGACTTATCAAATTCCAGTGACTGTCATCACAGATTTAGCATGGCACCAATTATTTTGCTACAACACATTTATACGAACTTTTAAAGCAGCTGATCCTGCTAAAACCTGGACACTTCTTAATGTTGCCCAATTTAATACTGATCCTGAAAGAGATGAGGTTAGAAGTGATGCAACATTGATGATTGATTTTAAAAAAAGAAGAATTTTACTTTGCGGATTACATTACGCAGGTGAAATGAAAAAAGCGATGTTTGCTGTAATGAATTTCTTACTTCCTCCGCAAGGCATTTTACCTATGCATTGTGCGGCCAATGTTGGTCATAATGGTGATACGGCATTATTTTTTGGCCTTTCTGGTACTGGTAAAACAACATTATCTGCTGATCCTGAACGCTATTTAATTGGGGATGACGAGCATGGTTGGGGCGATAATGGTGTGTTTAATTTAGTGTAATAAAAATAAAGAAATAAATTTTCAAAGGTTTTAGACGGTGCACATAGAAAATACCTTATCTTTAGCTTGTTCAAGAGAATCTGAAGACAAATTTATTTCACTTCTTCCATCCTATTCTCAATCCGAAACGCTTTTAATAGGCGATAAGCTTCCCTGCCATGACGGAAAAATAAAAAGTAGTCCTATAGAATATATTCTGGATAAGCTTAAGAGGAAAGTATGGGCAGAGGGTTTATACGCAAGAAAAGACGATTTACATAAAATAAAACGTTATCAAAATATTGATAAAAGTTATAAAAATGATTTTAATGAAACAAAATTTTTAAATTGGGTAAAAACCATTGAAGAAAACACCGCAATATGTGACATGGAAAATAGAAATCTAGGAAATGGAATCTTTGTACCACCCGGAAAGAAATTATCTAAAGGCACTTTCATACCTTCTT
This sequence comes from Gammaproteobacteria bacterium, assembly GCA_036266895.1. Lineage (GTDB taxonomy): Bacteria > Pseudomonadota > Gammaproteobacteria > DSM-16500 > DSM-16500 > Aquicella. The sequence continues at coordinate 1,720 of DATAXC010000027.1, read as the reverse complement.
CTGGCATTATCAAACTTAACCCTACTAAAAAAGAACTGGAAACTAAAATACATTGCTCAGCGCTTCAGGATCTAGATTCTGATGACAGAAAAATTATTGGTTTGATTGATCCAGCTAAAATAGGTGGAATCCTTGATCTCATTAATCATGCGCCTGATGAAGAAGACTTGGCTAACTTCAAATTTAAAGAGCCCTCCTTAAAAAAACATGTTGCCACTGCCAATCTTAGAAGCACAATAAAGTTTTATAATGGCTACGCTATTATGGGCTTAATAGTTTTTGAAGACATACAGGGTGACAAGGCTGGTAAACAGCTTTTATGGTCTTATGCTCATGCTTGTGAATACATTGACAGCCACGATAAAAAGGTACTTATGTTATTTGATAAGCGCAATAGACATAATGGTGAAATTCTTGATGTGAGAAATTACAGTTTAAGCCAAATAAATATTTTTATTGATACAGGAGAGTTAATGTTTCGAAAAGTAGCTTCTTTATCACGGTGGGAATTAATGGAAAGCCCTCCAGGATCAAATCTTATTATTTCTACGGAAGACCCCTATTCGTCAAGTCAATCTGAGGCGATTAAATCACCCATTACGTATGGATTTTTGCAAACGTATTTAAAGCGTAATCCGCGTGCAGACCGTATCATACTAAGAGTTCATATTAACTAATTAATGAGATTAAAAGTAAATGATAGTTATTATTGAAGCTTATCGAGCCGGATTACTTAATCCCAAGAATTGGTTTCCTAATTTAACAGCGGGTTTAATTGTCGGCATTGTTGCTTTGCCATTGGCAATGGCTTTTGCTATAGCTTCTGGAGTAAAGCCAGAGCAAGGTTTATATACCGCAATCATAGCAGGATTTATTGTCGGCATTTTCGGAGGGAGTCGCATACAGATTGCGGGACCTACTGGCGCCTTTATTGTTATTCTTGCAAATATTACCGCTCAGTACGGAATAGACGGTTTACAAATAGCGACATTGTTTGCCGGGATTATTTTAGTATTTATGGGTACCATTAAATTGGGGAGTGTCATTAAATTTATTCCTGATCCCGTCATCGTTGGATTCACAAGCGGTATTGGTGTCATTATTTTCGTTGGTGAATGGAAAGATTTCTTTGGATTATCAGTCAATATTCCCATCAATGCGCATTTTTATGTGAAAGTGTTTGAATTAACTAAAGCATTACCTAACTTGAATCCAACTACGACGAGCTTGGCTTTTTTAAGCGTGTTTTTGATATTAATCACCCCAAAATTTTTTAAACGAATCCCAGGGCCTTTAGTTTCAATGGTTGTAGCAACAACCTTGCACATGATTTTCAACTTCAAGGGTGTAACAACGATTGGAACCGCATTCGGTGGCATCTCAAATAGTTTACCGAGGTTTCATTTTCCCAGTGTAAACCTACCTACGGCTTTAAATTTAATTGGGCCAGCATTTACTATTGCTCTGCTAGGTGCTATTGAATCGCTTTTATCGGCAACAGCTGCCGATGGTATGGCAAAGACGCGTCACCATTCAAATCAAGAATTGATTGGTCAAGGCTTCGCGAATATTCTTTCGCCTTTGTTTGGTGGATTTGCTGCAACCGGTGCAATTGCCCGCACTGCAACCAATGTTCGCAACGGGGGGAATAGTCCTCTAGCTGCGATCGTCCACTCCATTTTTTTAATACTCGTTATTCTACTTTTAGCGCCTTTAGCAA
>DATAXC010000020.1:0-8509 GCA_036266895.1 Gammaproteobacteria bacterium | reverse complement strand
TCCCCCGTAAACGGGGGAGGGGGGAGAAACTTGACCATCGCCTTAATTATTTTTTAGCTTACGAAAAAAAATTTGACCCATCTATTCTTCCCTCCCCCGCTTGCGGGGGAGGGTGCCCGACAGGGCGGGAGAGGGCATTTTTTACCCGATCATAAACGATTACCTATTTTTTTCTAGAAGGAGAATTAGTGATAATGATAATTTCATCATCACTATCACTCTGTTCTTTTGGAGAGGGTGGGGGAGTAGTCATACCATCATGGCTCATATCTTCTTCCTCGCTTGTATAGCCCATGTTAATTACATCTTCTACAGGCATGTAATAAGCGTTGTCCTTGTCATCATCACTTAAGTTCTGGCTATCACCTTTTGAAAAGGGGTAGAGTTTTTTTTGTATTTTTTGAGTTGATCCATTAAGCGGTGGCGTTATTTCCATCTGTTCATGTTTGCGTTTTTTTGTGGGGCTATGGAATGGGATAGAAAAAGGCATTTCTTCATATACAAGATCGTCAATATGAGCGGTAATTTTTTCTGAGAGAATATTTGTTTGAAGGATTTTTATTGTTGAGGGTGCTTGCTGCATTTTGTTTATTACTTCTTGCATTTCTTCAAAAGAAATTTTTTCATCGTCAACAAAATCCGCTATGTTATTTGCATTTTCACGCACAGCATCTTGTAAAGCGATTTTAATGATTAACGGTTCGGTCCATGCTTCTGGCGTTTCAAGGGAATTATAATGAAACTCTATGTTGCCTGGAGTGATATGATGCATATAAACACGGGTATCATTAGGATTGCCAAATATCTGTATTTGCCAATCGTTAAGAAAAACTATAATACATAGATGGAATTTTCTCACGGCCGCCATGATAGTCAGGTGATCTGCCCAGGTCGTTGACCGTTTGAAAATTTCAAGATAGTGATTTATGTCGCTATCAATGAAACCTTCATAATGTTCACGATATTTTTTTATGTGGTTTATTATCCATTCACGAAGCTTTGATTGGAAATTAGCAGGAGGATTGATAATGCATTTTTGTGAAGTAAGTGAATTAATTAATGCGTGAAAAAAACAACCACCGTCTAAGGGCATCTTTTTGTAAGTTAAATTGAAAGCTGTTTTAGCGTATCTTGCGGAATCAGTCGTTTCTGTAGCAGTGTTAACAGAACCGAGGAGTGTTTCGTTGGTAGTTAATAAATTTCTAATTATAATTATTGATCCAGATGGATTTGCAGCATCTTCGAAACTTTCTGTTGCAGTACCAGCCCCATTTGATAATACTGAAAGATTGGGGTATGTTTTGCTTTTTATTAGCCCGCTGTGCGCTGTTTTTGTTTCTTCTTTATCAGGATCAAGTGCCTCAGGGTCATTTGCAGAAGGGGAATGTATTAATTTAGTCATTTTTATGTTACCTCTTTTGGGTGGTCATGTTAGCAATAAATGTTTTTTGGGACAATATACCCAAAGCGTTTCAATTTTAGGTGTTTAAAATAACATCTTGCAGCGACCTTAAAAAGTTTTTTTAATGAAAAATGCTCGAAATACTGCAAGTATTCCTGCGCTTTTTCATTAAAAAAACTTTCCAATCTCTTGCAATCTGTTAGTTTAAACACTTAAAATTGAAACGCTTTGGGTATAAACATGTCAAAATTAAATAGGCTATTAAAATCTGCTTGTGCCGAAAATAACTTAGTATTAGATGAAAAAATACAAAATCAACTTGTTCATTATTTGGAATTATTGGCTACTTGGAATCGAGTGTTTAATTTAACAGCAATTACGCAACCTGCCGATATGGTTTATTTACACATTGTGGATAGTTTAACCGTGCAACCTTATCTGCAAGGAACGCAGTTATTAGATGTGGGTAGTGGTGCAGGGTTGCCTGGCATACCGCTCGCGATTGTTAATGCAATGCAACATTGGACGTTGCTAGATAAAAATAGTAAAAAAACACGGTTTTTAACCCAAGTGATTGCTGAATTAAGTTTGACGAATGTTGCTGCCGTACATGCGCGTTGTGAAGATTATCAAATAACATCACCAGGATTTGATAGTATCGTGTCACGTGCTTTTAGCTCATTACGTGCGTTTGTAGAAACCACTGCGCATTTGTTGCAACCGGAAGGTATTTGGATTGCGATGAAAGGTAAATATCCGCAACAAGAGTTAGCGGAGTTGCCGAAACAGTTTAAGGTGAAATGTGTTGAGCCGGTTGTGGTGAAGGGGATAGCGGGGGAGCGGCATATGGTGGTGATTAGTAGATAAGATACAATTTAATCATAAATATTTTTTCTATGACCAAGTTGTAATACCAATATTGTCAGTTCGTGATCTTTTATTTGGCAGATAATACGATAATCATCCACGCGATAGCGCCATAAGCCGGTTTTATCATGTAACAAAGCCTTACCTAATGAGCGAGGGTTTTTTTGTGAAATAACGCGTTCTTTGAGATATTTTACTATCCGCTTGGCAACCGCTTTATCTAGTTTTTTAATTTGCTTTTCAGCAATCTCACTCACTTTTATCGTCCAGACCACAGATTTTCTCCACTTCTTCTAGTGTATAAATTCTTCCCGGATTTTCTAGTACGGCCATGGCTAAGTAATAATCTTCTAAATCTTCGATATAGCGTGCAATCGCTTCGCGTGCATAATAGCTTTTTGAGTGGTGGGTTTTTTTGGCAAGAACAGTTAATCGCTTGTCTAATTCGGGTGGTAATCTCAGGGCGATAGCCATAAATGGTTCCTCGTTATACGTATTATACATAATTATACACTAGTATACATAATAATACACTCTCTTCATGTAAAATCGATAACTGGGCTTGCATTTATTAACCGATTGATTAACAACGTAAAATAAACTCTTTCACGTTAGAGAGATGATTTGCTATAGTTAACTGCACAAATATTTGTAAGGAACGCCCGTGGGAAAAATTATTGCAATTACCAATCAGAAAGGCGGTGTAGGAAAAACGACCACCAGCATTAATTTAGCCGCCTCATTTGCCGCAATGAAGCGCAAAGTCATGCTTATTGATCTGGATCCGCAAGGCAATGCGACTGTTGGTAGCGGTATTCATAAAACCCAAATTAAATATGCAGTGAAAGATGTGTTATGCCAGGCAGCCGCGATTGATCAAGCGTTGATTAAAAGTGCCAGTGGTTTTGATCTATTGGCTACTACACAAGACTTGATTGTTGCCGAAATGCAATTACTGCAAGCATCCCAACGTGAGCAGCGATTAAAGACAATTTTGGCAGCGGTGTCCGAACAATACGATTATATTTTAATTGATTGTCCGCCTTCATTGAGTATTTTGACAGTTAATGCGTTGGTGGCAGCAGATTCCGTATTGATTCCGATTCAATGTGAATATTTTGCATTAGAAGGATTAAGCGGTTTATTGACTACCGTGGAGCAAATCCGTACGACGATTAATCCCAATCTACATATCGAAGGCTTGCTGCGTACCATGTATGATGGCCGCAATCGTTTAGCCGTTGATGTGTCTGCGCAATTACTGGAACATTTTTCTGACCGGGTTTATCGCACCGTCATTCCACGCAATGTCCGTTTAGCAGAAGCGCCTAGTCATGGCACACCCGTTTTACACTACGATGAAAAATCGCAAGGCGCAGTCGCTTATTTAGCATTAGCCGGTGAAATTTTAAGACGTAAAGACAAGACCAAGCAAAAAACACGTGGATAATATGGATAAAAAACAAACTCATTTTGGTTATCAATCTATCCCTGAAACTGAAAAAGCGAGTCGTGTTGCAGAAGTTTTTCGTTCGGTTGCGCCGCATTATGATGTGATGAATGATTTGATGTCATTTGGTCTGCATCGTCTTTGGAAACGCTTTACTATTCAAGCAGCGGATTTACGTGAAGGACAAACAGTTTTAGATGTGGCTGCCGGAACGGGCGATTTAGCTAAAGCATTGGCTAAGCGCGTGGGTCGTACTGGCAAAGTGATCATGACGGATATCAACGAAGCTATGCTGCAAATTGGGCGTGATCGTTTGATTAATGCAGGATTAGTAGGGAATGTTGCTTATACGTTAGCAGATGCTGAGCAATTACCTTTTGCAGATAATCAATTTGATTGTATTACCATCGCCTTTGGTTTGCGGAATGTAACGGACAAGGCAGCGGCTTTGCAATCGATGTACCGTATTTTAAAACCGGGTGGAAAGCTGTGGATATTGGAATTTTCCAAACCGCAAATCAATGCACTGCAAAAATGCTATGATTTTTATTCTTTTCAAGTGATCCCAAAAATGGGAGAGATCATTACAAAAGACCGTGATAGCTATCAATATTTGGTTGAATCGATTCGTATGCATCCTGATCAAACTACCTTAAAAGAAATGATGTTAACTGCTGGTTTTGAAGAGGTGGATTTTTTTAATTTGACCGGGGGTATTGTTGCTTTGCATAAAGGGTGTAAATATTAATGAACGATTTTTTTTTAAGCAGCTTATCTAAAGCATTAAACCGCTATCTTGCACTTGATCCAGAATCAGCGCGGCGTTTGTCGGTGCTCGCAGGTAAAACGGTAGCCATGACATTGTTGCCTTTTCAATATACTTTTTATCTTACCGTCAACCAGCAAGGTGGTATTGCGTTACAAGCAGGCGCGCCGCAGCACGCAGACACGCGGCTAACCGGTACGCCATTACAATTAATGGGCATGATCTTGGCGCGTGACCAACGCCACCGTTTTTTTGCCGATGATGTAAAGATTGAAGGTGATGCTGAATTGGGCCAGCAAATGATAGCTTTATTTGATGAATTAGACATTGACTGGGAAGATCAATTGGCCAAATTGACCGGCGATGTGCCGGCTTTTCATGCAGGTCAAGCGGTAAATAAAGCATGTGATTGGCTGCGTCAAGTTCGGAAATCGTTGCTGCAACAAGTCAGTGAATATGTACAAGAAGAAAAACAAATTTTACCAACGAGTGAAGCGTTGCAAGATTTTTATAATGATATTGATCAGTTGCGCATGGACACGGATCGCTTAGCCGCGAGAATCAATAGATTGTCTACTCCGCTTAGAGGTCATAACCGTGAAAATGATTAACCGCTTATTTCGTTTACTACGTATTAACTTTATTTTAGCGCGTTATAATATTGACGAAATTATTTTTGGCGACCATGCATTTTATCCATTGCGCGCCATCGTTTATTTTAATCCATTTTATTGGACGAACAGCAGAAAATTGCCGCGCGGCGAACGTATACGTCGCGCTTTAGAGGAATTAGGGCCAATTTTTGTGAAAGCCGGGCAAATTATTTCGACTCGACGTGATTTATTGCCCGATGATATTGCGCTCGAATTGACAAAATTACAGGACCGGGTACCGCCTTTTCCTGGAGAGCTTGCCAAGCAAATCATTGAAGAAGCGCTACATCATCGGCTTGATGAAATATTTGTCGAATTTGATTTGCAAGCGTTAGCTTCTGCCTCGATCGCGCAAGTGCATGCAGCGAAACTGCATACTGGTGAAGCGGTAGTAGTGAAAGTGTTACGCCCAGATATCCGTAAAATCATTGATCGTGATATTGATTTATTGCTTACTTTAGCGAAAACCGCAGAACGGTATTGGTATCCAGCACGTCATTTTAAGCCGATGCAATTGGTCAATGAAGTTGCCGAAACGCTGAATAATGAGCTTGATCTGGCACGCGAAGGGGCAAGTGCGTCCCAGTTACGGCGCAATTTTGCCAATTCATCGCAATTGTATGTGCCAAAGATTTATTGGCAATATAGCCGTACTCATATTTTGGTAATGGAACGTATTTATGGTATTCCGATTTATGAAGTGGAAAGGCTGCGGCGTGCTGGTATTGATATGAAAAAATTGGCGGAACGCTGCGTAGAAGTTTTTTTTACACAAGTATTTCGCGACAATTTTTTTCATGCTGATTTGCATCCCGGTAATATTTTTGTTTCAGAACACCAGCAACACGACCCGCAGCTTATTGTTGTTGATTTTGGCATTGTCGGCTCGCTGAGTCATCACGATCAACGTTATTTGGCTGAAAATATGCTGGCATTTTTCAAACGCGATTATCAACGGGTCGCAGAATTGCATATTGCTTGCGGCTGGTTGCCGCCGGATACGCGTATTGATCAATTTGAAGGTGCGATTCGTGCGGTGTCAGAGCCAATTTTTGAGCAGCCTTTGCGTGATGTTTCATTTGGACAATTGTTGTTGCGGTTATTTCAAGTCGCACAGCATTTTCATATCAACATCCAACCGCAATTGATTTTATTACAAAAAACCCTGTTAAATATTGAAGGCTTGAGTCGTCAGCTTGCGCCAGAGTTAGATTTGTGGGGTTCTGCTGCGCCACAAATTCAAAGATGGCTAAAAAAACAAGTGGGCGTCAAAGCTTTTTTCCGGCATGTGCGTGATAATGCTCCCTTATGGTCTGAGCAATTACCGGCACTACCCTCATTGATTTATGAAGTATTAATGGAAAGCAAAGAACGTCAAGAAAGAAATCGTTTTGCTGAAAGAAAGGTAAACATACAAAATCAACAGATCATGCTTAAAAGCACAAAAATGCGATATTTTTCCTATGGAGTGGGTTTGACTTTGTTAATCGGAGCAGTTTTGTTATACTGTTGTACTATTACACCTATTATTTGAGAGTGGTGGAACCATCTATGCGCTTAATTGTTAAATGGATCGCGCTTTGCTGGGCCAGCTGGTTTCTTATTGGCTGTAGTCAAAGCAACGAAAAGAAAATTGGTATTATCGTGCCGATTGAACATCAATCTTTAAATGATATTGTGACAGGATTCACGACGACTTTGCATGAATTATCACCCGTTCCGGTACAAATTAAAGTGATGAATGCACATGGTGATCTGAATGTACAGCGTGCTATTATTCAGCAAATGAAAGGCCAGTACGATATTATTGTGCCGATTGGCATGGCTGCGACACAAATGACTTTATCATTGATTAAACAGCAACCGATTATCAGCTTGGCATCACTTTATACGGAACAAGACCGAAAATCACAACAACCTTGTCATATTGCTGTCGTGCATGATGAAATTTCACCTGTTCAAATTGTGAATTTTATTCATCAAGCTTATCCTGGTATAACGCAAATGAGTTTGTTGCATAGCCCTGCTGAAAAAATATTTCCACAAGTTGAAGTGGCAATTGAAGCGGGTAAAAAATTGGGAATCACCATTAAACCGGTGATGATTACGGCATTAAGTGAATTGCATACGGCAGCCAATGCATTGCCAGAAAACATCCAAGCGATTTTAGTGTTGAAAGATTATTTAATTGCCAGCGGGATTAATACGTTAGCGATTACAGCTGAAAAACGCCATATACCTGTGATTGCTGCTGATCAAGGATCGGTGCAAGAAGGTGCTTCCTTTGCGCTGGGGGTAAATGAACGTGAAATTGGTGTTGAAGGGGCTAAATTAGCTGTTGCAATTTTGCGAGGCGAATCTGCTTGTAGCTTGCCCATAGTCGATATGACACAATTGACGGTTTTTATTAATCCAATTAGTTTGACTAAAGAACAGCAACGTATTGAATCTATAGATGCAGCAGCTAAGCGTTTACAATACCAAGTTGAGGTATTACAGGTTAAAAAATAGGTTAGCGAATGATTATTTTTTTATTTGCCATTATTACCCAATCACTGACATTTTTGCCGCTCGCGGTTGGTATTAGTATTAGTTATCATTTATTGCGTGCAACCGATATGACAATTGATGGTAGTTTCGTATTGGGCGCAGCAGTCTTTGCACGTTTGGTGACATTGGGCATTTCGCCTACTTGCGCTGCTTTAATGGCATTGATCGCAGGGGCTTTAGCCGGCATGATGACGGCGACCATTCAACGGCATGGCAAAATTGATCCCTTGTTAGCAGGCGTGTTAGCTACGTTTATCTTAAGCAGTGTTAATTTGATTATTATGGCGCGGCCGAATATCGGTTTACTGTCGCAACCCACACTGGTTTCTTCTGCGTTTGCACAGAGCGAACTAGCCGGCTGGTCAGTGATGACCGGTCTGATTATATTGTTATGCAGTGTTGCTATGTTATTGCTACTCTCGAGATTTGGTTTAATGCTGCGTGCTTTTGGTGATAACCCAGCTTTACTAAAACGTTTAGGTCATCATATTGAACGATATCGGTTGGGTGGCTTTGCACTGAGTAACGCTTTAGCTGCGGGGGCAGGTTGTTTGACGGCGCAAATTGTCGGTTATGCTGATGTGGGAATGGGATTTGGTGTTACGTTGACCGGTATCGGCGCCATTATTTTGGGACAGCAAGTCATACAGTTTCTGATTAAACAAAAATATTTGCGTATCGGTGCAGAGTTTTTCGCTTGTCTTTGCGGTGTGGGTTTGTATTTTTTTGCATTAAATTTATTATTACGTTTTGAAATTAATCCGATTTACTTAAAAATGATGTTAGGCTTATTGTTAATTGTATTTTTACGCGCAGCTATT
>DATAXC010000168.1:0-2147 GCA_036266895.1 Gammaproteobacteria bacterium | reverse complement strand
GCAGTCGTAGAAACACAAGGAAAATACAGTAACACAAACAGTAAATATGCAAATGCACCGATTTGCCCATCAAAACGCTGATACATTAATCCATATACCCCTTGATCTAATTGATCGATAGGTGCTTTCGCTAAAACTGGATTAGTTAACGCTTGCGCTAATGCTGCAAAATTATCTGGGATAGATTGCCAAGCCGCTTGCAAACCTGCCCATAAATTAAAACTCTCTATCCCTTGGTTCGCAAATTGTCCCATTTGGGCGTACAAAGTATTCAATGTGCCCACCACTACTTCTTTCGCTAAAATACCAGTGACCAAGCCCACCGTTGCTGGCCAATTATCCGCATAAATGCCCATCGGTGTAAAAATCGGCGTCACCCATTGGCCTAAGTGTGACAACAACGATTGCGCATCGCCTTCGCCGCTATTGAACGTACCATCGATATGCAAACTATTTAATGCACCAATTAATACACAAATCGGTACAATTAATTTACCCGCTCGAAATACAAATCCTTTTAAGCGTTGCCATGCATGTAATAACAACGTGCTGGGACGCGGTAAATGATAAGACGGTAATTCCATAATTAACGGCGCGGGTTCACCTTTCAATACGGTTTTTCGCAAAATAAAACCAGTCAACACTGCCATTAAAATCCCAATTAAATACAAAGCAAAGACAATATTTTGTCCGCCGCGTGGAAAAAATGCAGCAATAAATACCGCATAAATCGCTAAACGTGCGCCGCAAGACATAAACGGACTCATCATAATCGTTAAAATACGATCACGTTTATTTTCTAAAGTACGCGCCGCCATAATTGCCGGGACATTACAACCAAAGCCTACGATCATTGGCACAAAAGCTTTACCGGGCAACCCCATCGCGCGCATCACGCGATCAATGACAAATGCCGCGCGTGCCATGTAACCAGAATCTTCTAAAAATGCTAAAAATAAAAATAATGCGCCAATCACTGGAATAAAGGTGATGGTAGTATTAATCCCTTTACCAATCCCTTGCGCTAATAAAACAATCAGCCAGGAAGGCGCGCCCCATTGCGTTAAAGTGTAAGCAACACTATCAACAAATAATGTTTGGCCGCTGATATCAAAAAAATCTTGGAACGCACCGCCAATATTAATTGAAAATACAAATAAGCTGTACATGAGGAATAAAAAAATTGGGATGCCTAACCAACGATTTAATACAATATTATCTAAACGCTGCGACCAAGAAGTCGTTGCAGGTTGTTGCGTGGATTTCGTCACACACTGTTGCATTAATGTATGCACAGCTTGGTAGCGCGCCTCGGCAACTAAAATATCTACATCTTCGTGCAAAACAGCATGCACAGCCGCTTGTTGTACAGCAATATTTTCTGGAGAAAATGCTTGTATCGCTGCTCTGGATAAATGGATTTTAGTTTTTGCTGTATTCGGCGGCGACCAACTGCCGCCTTCTAATAAATAAAGCGCTAGCCAATCTGCTGATAAAGGTATTTCTGCTGGCACATACGTTGCTAATTGCTGGATCGCTTGTTGGATAGGCACAGGATACTGTGCTTGTCCAGTGGTGTGGTTTTTGGTTTGGTTTTTTTTACCGTGGTTCGGCATGAAGACTGCGGCATCATAACTGACAATAGTTTGTTTTAACGCGGCAATCCCATTGCCTTTGTTTGCAGCTAACGCAACCACCGGACAACCGAGTTGTTGTGACAATTGATCGAGATCAATTTTTACTTGCTGTGCACGCGCAATATCCATCATGTTGAGTGCCACAATCACCGGCACCCCCATTTCTAATAATTGTATGGTGAGATATAAATGGCGTTCAAGATGACTCGCATCAACAATATTAATGATCACATCTGCTTGCTGCTGCAAAATATATTCACAAGCCACGCGCTCATCAACACCGGCTGCATCGGACGCCCAAACTAAAGAATAAACACCTGGTAAATCGACTACCTCAACTTGCCGGCCTGCTGCGGTAAAATAACCACTTTTCCGTTCTACTGTCACCCCTGGCCAATTGCCGACTTTTTGCCGTGCACCCGTCAACGCATTAAAGAGTGTGCTTTTACCGCAATTCGGATTGCCAACGAGGGCAACAGATAGAGTCATGACATAACCTCTATTTTTAGG